>PWND01000060.1 GCA_003557965.1 Bacteroidales bacterium
GAAGTAAAGAATAGATAAAATAATCCGACCTTTCCTGTAATGTGCTATATACTTGTAAAAAGCTTTCATCTTTTGAGATGACTTCGTTGTTATTGATTTTCTGTAGATAAAAATCAATATTCGTACTGTCTTCTGCTGCTATAAGATAATTGTCAATGAATGTATATGCATAATAATTATTTGACAATAAGCCGGCAGTTAAAACTTTGAAAAAGCCAGAATCAGAAACAACTGAAATATTGTTATTGTTCTTGGAAATGCTATCTGTATAAATTTCGTTAGTGTGGTAATTTAATAAGTCGTAGATCTTTTCAGGCTGCAATATTTTAGCGATTAAAAGGCTAAAATACTCTTCTTCCTCATTGCTAATTAATGCCTTTATAATTGTATCATCTATAATTCCTTGAATTTCCTCTTCGGCTTTGTTAGTACTTTCTTCAATGCTATAAACGGTTTTAAGGTATTCTACAAGGTAATTGCTGTCGGAGAAATAATTGTTAAGGCTTTTAGATAATAAGGCCATATTTTTTATTCCTATTGCACTTATTGTATGAGCTTGTTTTGGGATGTATTTAAGAATTTCGGCATCAAAACGTTCTGCATTTTTTAGCACTGATAAAAAGCAGTTGTTTTCTTCATGTTTTGATAAATAACCGCTAAAAACAAGGTGATTTTCAAAAACCAGTAAATCATAAGCACCCCAATGTGCCATGTTTGCAAATATGCCAAATGGCATAGAAAGATTTTGAAATTCTCCACGGAATAACGTAGCAAGTCTTTGAAAATGTATATAAATATTATCATTGCTTTTTCCGGCAGTTCGTCGTACCATATCAAAACTTGCATTATTGCTAAGTCCCCTTTTCGTTGAGAACTGAGTTAAACTATGCTCGACTAACTGCCTGCTAAAACTTATCAGCAGGCTCCCCCGAATATTAGTCCAATATAAACTTTGATTTTCAGTAATCTTTGCTTCTTGTATTTGATAGTCTAAGTATCTGTATTTACCGGTTTTTGTTGTGCTGAAAAGAGACATTAGTAATTGCTCAATTTCATGATCCGAAATACTGCTGTTTTTAAACTGAATTAAATATTGAGTTTTGTTGCCATGCCTTATATGCAAAGAAATAACACATTCATTATTTATTATTTTTTGCCATATTTCGGGCTTTTTGACTTTTACAGAATCTAATTTTTCAAAAAACTTCCATGCGCTGTCTTCAAAGACAGAGTTAATTAATGGTGTTGTTATTTCATTAAAGTCGTGAATGGTGTGTTGAGTATTTCTTAGGTTTTTGAGGTGAATTACGCTATAAGCATCGTGTGGCACTATATTAAAAGCTTCGAAGTGTAAAGTTGTTTGCCGTTTTTGCAGCTCAAGCAAAACAAGCCATATCGAAACAATGGTAACAATAATAATCAAGGCGAAAACATAATATATTTTACCTGCTTTAATCATATATCTGTAAAATATTTATTACAAATTGTTATAGAATTAAAATATACCGCAAAGATAATGATAATAAAAGGAAAAGGCCTGTATGCTTTTTCAGACTTATAATTCGTTTATCAGAAGTATTTGCCTTTCCTTTTAAATGAGGAAAAACAATAAAACGGAATTAGCAATTATTATAATTAACATGCCTGTTACAATCATTTTTCTTAATTTAGGCCCGGCCAGGAAAGATCCATAAAGTGTTTTTATAATGTTATTGCTAATTACTGCCTGCATACACGAAAGTGCAACCATATTTACAGGCACATTAAATTCTCCCTGAAAAAGGTTTAGTAAAAAAGGATCAATATCAGAAATTCCAACCAACCATGATAATGCATTTAATCCTGACACGCCAAACCATTCTATTACATAATAAGTTATGAAAGAAAAGGCAACAAACAAAAGGGTGAAGATAATAGCAACCTTAAACTCCAGGGGGTTTTTATCTGCGGTTATTTCCGGTACCAGTACTTTTTCAAAATGCTTGTTTCTCAGATACAAAACTCCTGCTGCTCCTATTGACACTAATATCATTACTACAAAGTAAGGTGCCAGCATAATGGATAGTTTGTAGTTGAAAATTATCATTAAAACAAGAATTCGCAAATACATCATTGCCATTGAAAGAATAATTCCTGTGGCAAAAGGAGAGGGGTTGTTATCATAATTTTTACCTTTTTTTGATAATATTACAGTAACGGCAGTACTGCTATAGAGGCCTCCCAGCAATGCTGATACTGTAATGCCCGATCTCATAAATACAAATTTTCTAAGCAAGTAGCTTAAGTATGATATTCCGGATATTACCACAACAGCTATCCATATTTTGAAAGGTGTTATTTCTAAAAATGGCACAATAGGCTTGTTTGGGACTATTGGTAATATTACACCCGCAATTGCAAGAAACTTGGCAAGTGTTATAAACTCATCTTTGTCAAACTTTCTTGACATTTCAACAAATGAGCTTTTCGATTCAGTAAATATTAATACGGTAACTACAATAAGAATAGTAAACCATGCTGGCTGGGTTACCACAAGTAAAGGAATGCAATATGTTATAAGTGCAACAACCATCGTTGTAAACCCAAAGCTTTCTTTATCTTCGGTTTTTCTCCAGTAATATATTCCAAGAAAAAACGAAACAATCAGGCCACCTCCTAAATAGGGTATTAAATTCTCATTTTCAGCCAGTAAAAGGATATAGCCCAAAATACCTATAAATGTTAATGTTCTGTCAGTACCAAAGAGTTTTTCAATACTGTCTTTTTCGGAATGTAACCTTCTGACTGTTAGGCCAATAATCAAAGAGTAAAGTGTTACCAGTAAAAAATCTGTTAATTTTTGTGGTATAAATTCAATATATTCCATTTTTGCAATATTGATTTGTTAATACTTTATTGTTTTATTAGCTTCAAGGTTTTTGAGTTTTTATTTGATTGAATTTTCAAGATATAAATCCCGGGCGGCCATGTTTGTGAATTATGGCTAAAGTGATAAAATCCTTTAATAGCATTACTTTTACTTTCTCTTACGTATTCTGTACCACTGATGCTATAAACAGTAACTGTCACATCTGTGTTTCGAAGGATTTCAAGAGAAAAGCTTAAGGTATTTGTGAAGGGGTTTTTGCCAGGATGAAAAACAAAATCTTTAAGTTGGCTTTTATCACTGTCAGTGTAGTTGGGGCCATTTTCATCTCCATTATCATCGTCATCGTCATCAATAAAAATGCTATAAGCACTTTCTGCGCTATTAAGCAGGTGAGAAAAGTGGTCACCTGCAATTAATGCAAAAGCCACATTAATTGTATCATTTGGGTTAAAAACAAAAGGCCCGGCACTTAGGAGTGTACTTATATCGTTGTCCGGGTCATATACCCCTGCATTATTACGATTTGACATAAGGGCGGTGTACTTTTCAAAGCTTGTAAAGCCGTCAGAAATTTTAATACTTCCTCCAAATCCTTTATTATCAAAAGCATAATGATTCACAGGGTGGCCGCTTAAAAGCTGAATTGCTGTATAATTGCCTCCGGCATCAGAATATGCATACGCTAATTTCATCTCAGGCAAATACGAAGCCCTGTGATACCTGTTTTCCGGGATAACCCAGTCTGCATAAAAGCCCGTATAGAATGAATTATAAGATTCTCCACTTTTATTTATTATATCGTAATCCAGAATAATGAACTTATTATTTGGCTCATCTTCCCATGCCTTTATTGAGTATTCTACTTGAATGCCCAGCATGAAAGCTCCGGCATCAGAATCATCAAACTTTCCTTTGATAAATAAATCAGACTCTTCTTGTGATTCAATAATATGAGCATTGCTTATTGAAGAGAAGTATTGATTAAAAGAACCTTCAATAGCGCCATAAATATTATCAACTACCATTGCAGTTGAGTTTCCTGCAATTATTCCGGCACATTTGATTAAAGACCTTCCGGATTGGTTATAATCAAATCCTATTCCCTGGCTAAAGTTTGGATAATTATACCCGATTGTCCCTGTAGAAGTAATTGTGGTGCTTATGCTGTTTGGATGAATGTCAATATAATCTATGTTCAGAGTTAAAGAAAAAGTAGCCCTGCCGGCATAAGCGTCATCTTTATAAAAATTAATAATAAAGTCGGCTTTATGGCTTGGAGGGCAAATATCTATAAGCCTGAACAGGAAAGGGTCATTTAAATTATCAACAATTTCAAAAGCAGGGGCATTTCCAAGTACGGCATCTTCGTTGATTACTTCAATATATGGTGAGTTGGTTTCTATACTTGCTGTAATATTATTTGCTGAGTTAAGGATATTTTTAAAGTATGCAGATATTTCAAAATAGTCGCCGGGTTGAGTATTTTCATAGTATTCTGAAGGATGCTCCAGTCCAATAAGTTTTAAGTATGGGTGTTCTGATTCTGTAAGTGCCCTGTAAAGGTTTATTCTCCCGGTTCCCAGAAGGCCTGCGTAAGGTGTATTACCTTCCAGGTGGTCAATATTATCGGTAGTAACTTTTAATTGAGCACCAATTTGTAAAGCATCATAATCGGGGAAATGGCTTCTTAGAATAGCAGCTGCACCGGATACAATTGGCGCAGCGAAGGATGTTCCCCATGCAGGCTGATATTGTGAATTTGGCCAGGTTGTTAGCACGCCAGAACCAGGAGCCGAAACATCTATAGTTATTCCATAGCTTGACCCTGACCATTTTTCATCATTAATATCAGTTGCAGCTACACTTATTGAGTTATTGTAGGCAGCAGGGTAAATTGGCACCTGGTTGTCAGAGTTGCCGGCAGCAGCTACTACAACAACATCTCTGTTGAGTACTGCGTAATTTATTATATCCTGGCCAAACTGTCCGGCACCCATTGCTCCGCCCCATGACAAATTCATTACAGATACACCTCTGTCTGCAGCATAAATAATACCTTCATAAGATTTTGTGAGATTGCCGTTTTCATCATCTATTTTTACCGGCATAAACATTGAATTAAAGCCGGTGCCGGCTATACCTGTGCCATTATTAACAGTAGCAGAAGCAAGGCCGCTAACCAAAACACCATGAGAATGCGCATTATACTGCGGATAATTATTACCTTCTCCTAAATCCCATCCGTAAAAGTTATCAATGTAACCATCATTATCAGAATCTTCTCCATTTATTGGGTCATTGTAGTTATATTTTATGCTGTTTATTAAATCATTGTGGTAAAGGTCTGTGCCTGTGTCAATTATCCCAATAACCTGGTTAGTATCACCTTGCGAAATTGCCCATGCATCAAAAGCCTGAATGTTTTCCAGGTAATACTGATTGCCGGTTAATGGGTCATCTGGATAATATTCAAATAACTCAGGAACAGGTATTTTCTCCACATACTCAAAAAGATTGGTTGAAGAAAGCATTACTATTAATTCATCCAAATCTTTTTTGTCATTTACACTTAATTTGTAAATAAGGCTAAGGTCAACAAGTTTCTGCCCGGATGGGTGAAATTTTTCTGATGGTGCTTCATGCCCTGGAAATTTCCTTTCAACAGCATGGTTGATGTTACTTAATAAACCTGATATTGTTGTAAAGGCTTCATCTTTATTTTTTGATGCTGCTTCAGTTAGTTTGAAAACTATTTTTCCCGGAATATAATAATTGTTATAATCGCTATCAGCTTTTGAATTAAAACCTGATAAACTAATCAGCATCAGGCACGATACTAATAAACAGAACCCAATTCGCATATATTTGACTTTTAAGAATTTATTTTAAATAATTAATTATAATTGAGGCAACATCAACAAGTGTAAATTTACAAAAAAAATGCAGAAAAATCTTTTACTAATTTTCTGTTTTCTTTATTAAATCAGAATATAAGGGAACATCTTCTAAAAAAACAAACTTCTTTTCTTTTAAGTCACGTTTTAAGCAATAATGCTTTTTGCCATTAGAAATTAGGAGGTATGGCGCATTTATTGAATAATTATAACTAAGAATTTGCTTTATAGTATTATCGTCAATTTCCACATCAGGAGCTTTAAACTCTATCAGCATTGCCGGCTCCCCGTCTCTGTTGTACACAACTGCATCACTTCTTTTTTTAAGCCGGTTGTATTTTAATCCACTTTCTATTGAAATTAATGCAGAAGGGAAACTTTTTTCAATTATAAGCCACTTTATGATGTTTTGTCGCACCCACTCTTCAGGAGTAAGCGCTACATATTTTTTTCTTGTCTCATCAAAGATTTTGAGTTTATCATTGTCCCTGATAATTTTAAATTTATATTCGGGCAGGTTTAGTTTTTCCATTAAGATAATGTGTAAATATTTAGTGTTTTTTCAAAAATAAGAATAAAAAGGCATTAAATAAAAGTGGTTTGATTAAATTTGTGCACGAAACATTATTGTAAAACGCCTGGTTTTTAATAAAAACCAAACAACAAATTTAGCAGTCATTGCCAACAGGCTGTTTTATAATAAAAAAAACACCAATATGAAAACAAGAGAAGATATAGTTACAAACTGGTTGCCTCGTTATACAGGCACAAGAGGAGATGAGATTGGCAAATATATACTTTTAGTAAATTTTAATCAGTATGTTGATTTATTTGCAGAAAGGTTTGGAGTTGAGGTAAAAGGAGAAGACAGAATAATGCCATCAGCTACCAGCAATAATATAACAATAATTAATTTTGGAATGGGGAGTGCAAATGCTGCTACAATAATGGATTTGTTATCGTCTGTGTCGCCTAAAGCGGTTTTATTTTTAGGAAAATGTGGGGGTTTGAAAAAAATAAATCAACTCGGAGATCTTATATTGCCCATAGCTGCTATTAGAGGTGAAGGTACATCAAATGATTATTTTCCGCCGGAAGTACCTGCTTTGCCTGCATTTAACCTGCAAAAAGCGGTATCTACAAATATCAGAAACCACAATATGGATTATTGGACAGGAACCATATACACTACCAACAGGAGAGTTTGGGAACATGATGATGAGTTTAAAAACTATTTGAGAAAGATAAGGGTTATGGGTATTGATATGGAAACTGCTACGATTTTTACTGTAGGATTTTACAACGGAATACCTGCCGGGGCACTGCTTTTGGTATCTGACCAGCCAATGATATCATCCGGTATAAAAACTGAGGAAAGTGATAGAGTTGTTTCAAAGAAATATGTTGAAAAACAACTAGAAATAGGTATAGACTCTCTTAATGAATTAATAAACCAGGGCTTAACGGTTAAGCACCTGAAGTTTGAATATGAAGAACACTAAAAGCAGATTACTCCCATGCCTGTAATGAAGTACCAGGATATTATGAATGACCTGAAAAACAAGGTTTACTATCCCGTATATTTTTTAATGGGAGAGGAGCCTTACTTTATTGACAATATTGCAAAATATATTGAACAGAATGTGTTAAGCGAATCTGAAAAGGATTTTAATTTTACTTATTTATACGGCAGAGATACTGATGAGCAAACTATAATCAATTATGCAAAAAGGTATCCCATGATGGCAAATCATCATGTAGTAATGGTAAAAGAAGCACATAACCTTAACAATATTGAAAATCTCGCACCCTATATTGAAAATCCCCAAAAAACTACATTATTAGTGCTTTTATATAAATATAAAACCGTTGATAAGCGAAAGAAATTTGCAAAAGTTTTGCAACAAAATGGTGTATTATTCGAAAGCGCAAAAATTTATGATAACAAAATTACAGAATGGATTTCTGAATATGTTAAAAGCCAGGGCTACAGAATCGAACCTAAAGGCCTGCAAGTGCTGGGTGATTACCTGGGAACAGACTTGAGTAAGATTGTAAATGAAGTAGGAAAGCTTTTTATTAATATTTCAAAAGGAAGCGAAATTACGGTTAAGGATATTGAGGACAATATTGGAATTAGCAAAGATTATAATGTTTTTGAGCTGCAAAAAGCATTAGGCACAAAAAACTCATATAAAGCTTTTCAAATTGTGAAGTATTTTGAAGATAATCCCAAATCGAATCCCAATGTGATGATTTTGGCTATTCTTTATACATTTTTTTCTAAACTTTTAATATTTCACCAACTTAAAGATAAAACACGCAACAATGTAGCCGCAGAATTGTCAATTAACCCGTTCTTTGTTCAAGATTTTTCAAACGCTGCAAAAAAATACCCCATTACTAAGCTTATTGATATTTTTGAGTTACTAAAAGAGTATGATTTAAAATCGAAAGGTGTAAATAACCTTAACATAATAGATGCCCAATTATTAAAAGAATTAGTATATAAAATTTTGAAATAATGAATTACTGGCTGGTAGATATTTCTTTAGTTAAACAAGCCAGACTTTCTGTGATGCCATTAAAAAAAGAGGAATTTGACATTATAACAGGCCTTGGAAATCAATAATTGTAAATTTGTATATGAATTACCTGGACATAATTATTGCAATACCAATTTTGTATGGAGCTTTTAAAGGTTTTCAAAAAGGGTTTATTATTGAAGCAGCTTCTCTTGCCAGCCTTATAGTAGGGGTTTTTATCGCAATAATTGTATCAGATACCATAGGTCAAATTGCAGTTGCTGTAATAGACTGGAATCCGTTAATTGTGAAAATCATAGCTTTTATTATCGCTTTTATTTTAGTAGTGATGATTGTGTTTTTGTTTGCAAAGTCACTGGAAAAAATTATTAAAATTGCAGGGCTTAATATTTTTAACAGGTTAGCCGGACTTGCAGCAGGAATTATTAAAATGGCGTTTTTTATCAGCTTAATTCTTATTGTTATCAACAGTATAGGGGTAGCTTCGGACTCACAGTATGTATCAGAAGAAAAAAGAGAAAAAAGTATTCTTTACAACAGGGTTGAAAATTTTGCTCATCATATAATCCCAAATAAAGACTTTTTACAAAAACATAACATTTTTTCAAACAACTACACAGAAGACAGTTGCAACAACTAAAACTTATTACTTGCCACTGCTGCTAAGCCTGTCATTTATATAGCGCTCAATTTCTTCGTTGAAGCTTTGTTGAATTTTCCGCATTATCTTATTGTCAACGCAATATTCCAGTTCATTGATTCTCTTAACAGGCAACACCTTTCTGGAAGTCCCGCTAATAAAAACAGCATCGAATTTTTCTATTTCATCGGCTGATATTTTTGATTCAATAACCTGGTAATTGATATTTTTGCAAATTTTAATGATGTTTTTCCTCGTTACACCCGGCAAAACATCAGTTAATGGAGGTGTTAAAACTTTATCATTCAAAACAAAAAACACATTAGACCTGCTGCCTTCTGTTATCTGGCCTTGCTTATTTATTAATAAGATCTCATAACAGTTTTGCAATTCTTTAATTTTATTCGCTTTTTTTCTTAACTCCGTTACCATAACTTTTGCGTTGGGATTTATCCTTATTCCGTTAAATAAACGAACATCTACTCCGTTTATATAGTCTTCTTTGGTAGGGTATTCATGAGGAGTGAGATACATTAAAAACTTCCAGTTTTCTTCATTGCCGGGTTTATATGTGTAGGTAATTTTAATATTTCCAAATGTAAAGTCGTTTATTTGAATTAAAGTTTCAATTTGCTTTATTATATCATTAAATGGATAAGGGATAGATGTGCTTTTAAGAGAAAAAGTTTGTATAAGCCTCTCTATGTGGTCTTCAACAAATAAAGGAACACCATTGATTACCCTGATAACTTCATAGATATATTCATCAAGTTGGTAAAACTCTTTATTAAAGCAATCAACCGGCAGGGCCTGTGCATTGTTAATGTAGTATTTCCCTTTGCAAATTTCCATTGGCTATCAAAAATACCAAAGATATGAAAAGATATCTTTTAAAAAAAATAGAATGAAAGACCTTGTTAGATGGTTGTAAACCTTACTTCAGACACACAAAAGAGAATAGTACCTTTATACGAACTTTGATTGGTGATTTTGGATGATAAAAAAACCACTTTAAAATTTTTTAAAGTGGTTTTTAAATTATTGGTAATCAATGCCTTTTGTGATTCCGCCAGGATTCGAACCTGGGACCCACAGCTTAGAAGGCTGTTGCTCTATCCAGCTGAGCTACGGAACCGATCCTTATTGTCGGGGTGGCAGGATTCGAACCTGCGACCTCCTGCTCCCAAAGCGCAAAAACGCCTTATTCCTAAATATTGCAATTAGTTTTAAAAGTCAGTATTTAAAGGCATTTTAGCTATTTAAAGAGCGTCATATTATTTCTTATACAGTCAAAAAAACCTACTTCTATGCGCAAATTTTTTACAGCGAAAAAATAACGGGGCAAAGATATAAAAACTATGGAAAATATTTACATAAATTTTAATTTAGATACAAGAAGAAAAGAGAAGCCTGAGCAATTATTGCATAAAAGGCTGCATAATAAAGTCTGTTAATAGCAGAGTTCCACCGATGTTTTTCAGCCAAAAGTTTAGCGTCTTCAAAAGTTTCCTTGGCTCTC
>PWND01000355.1 GCA_003557965.1 Bacteroidales bacterium
ACTGTCCCTTGGGGATAAACGTTGCGGGCAGGTATGGCAAAACGCGGAGGCGGAGAAGATGTGAATTGAAAAACTTCATGAAATCCGGCAAAGAGGCTTGCCTGCTTTGCCATGGATTTCAAAAGTTTTTCAAGAGCGGGGAGGATTCGTTTTGCCTAGCCCTTTTTGTAACTTTTTGTGGCAATGACAAAAAGTTAATATAAAAAAGCTTTCAGCTTTCACCTTTCAGCTTTGAGCTTTTTCAGCCTCAAACGACTAAACGACTAAACAATTCAACGATTAAACGAACTTTTGGGAATTGGTTGCACTTCGTAAATTAAGCTAACGTCTTCAACATAATCCTGCATAAAAACTCAATTTGTGTAAAAAAAAATAATTTAGTAAATATTTTGTATTATTTTTGCGTTTTATACTGACAAAACGAAGTATTAATAATAAAAAACCAAATGATGAAAAAGACAAGAATAGTATTACCTTTAATGATAGCCCTTATTCTTACAGGGTTTAGTTTCTCTGCTTCTGCTCAGCAGAAGTTTGCACACATTAATTCAAACGAGTTGCTTATGCAAATGCCCGGTGTTGACTCAGTGCAAATTAAAGTAGAAATGTATGCTGAAGAATTACAAGAAACATACATGTCTCTTATAACAGAGTTTCAAAGAAAATCCCAGGAATTTGAAGCAAACCAGGCAAATCTCTCAGAAATTGTCCGTCAGTCAAGACAAAGAGAGCTTGAAAGCCTTAGGGAAAGAATCATTGAGTTTCAAACAATGGCAGAAGAAGACCTTATGATTCATGAAAACAGGCTTCTTTCACCAATAATTGAAAAAGCACAAAATGCTATCCAGGAAGTAGCAGAGGAAAGGGGCTATTCTTATGTTCTGGATTCCGGAATGGGGGCTGTTATACATGCTGATCCCGGAGATGACATTATGCCATACGTTAAAGAAAAACTTGGAATTCAATAGGATAAAAGAAAAAAGGCCGGTTGTTTAAACCGGTTTTTTTTTACTCTTTTCTGTACCACCCGGAATACTTAACATAATTATTTGAAATCCTTTCAAGAAGGTTTTTGGTTAAATCCTGGTTAATGTTTTTTACTTTTTTTGCAGGAATACCGGCATAAACACTACCCGGTTCTATAATGGTGTTTTCAAGGACAACAGCTCCTGCAGCTATTATTGAGTTACTGCCTACAACTGCATTATCCATTATTACTGCTTTCATACCTACTAATACATTATCATGTACTGTACAGCCATGAATTATTGCCTGGTGAGCAACTGAAACATTATTTCCTATTGTAGTAGGTGCCGTTTTGTATGTGCAGTGCACCACAGCTCCATCCTGTATATTAACTTTGTTGCCAATCCTTATGTAATGAACATCTCCTCTTATTACAGCATTATACCAGATACTGCACATATCTCCGATTACAACATCTCCTATTATTGTTGCTGTTTCAGCAAGGAAGCACTCTTTCCCGATTTTTGGGGTAAACCCCCGTATTGTTTTTATTAATGCCATAAATTCTTGTTGTTATAATTTATTTTTCCGGATGATCCAATGTGTAATGAAGGCCGATAGAGTTGTCTCTTTTCATAGCATGCTTAATTATCAGGTAAGCTACGCTGATTATATTTCTGAGTTCACAAAGCTTTGTAGAAAGTACTGATTCGATGTATAGGTTTTCAGTTTCCCGAAAAATCAGGTTTAGCCTGTTCAGTGCTCTTTTTAAACGAAGGTTAGACCTTACTATTCCCACATAATTGCTCATTATTGTTTGAACTTCTTTCAGGCTTTGCGTGACGAGAATCATTTCTTCATTCAAAACAGTACCTTCCGAATACCATTCGGGGATATTGTCGGCAATTTTTATTTTGTAAGTTTCTGTTAGAGCATGTTCTGCAGCCCTGTTAGCCATAACCAAAGCTTCCAGAAGTGAGTTGGAAGCCATTCTGTTTGAGCCATGCATTCCGGTACTGGCACACTCTCCGGCGGAATAAAGATTTATAATGCTTGATTGGCCATGTTCATCAGTTTTTATTCCACCGCACATATAATGTGCAGCGGGAACCACCGGAATCTTATCTTTTCTTATATCAATGCCTAATGAGAGGCATTTTTTGTAAATATTGGGAAAACCCTGTATAAGTTCTTCATGGTCTAAATGAGTACAATCAAGGTAAACATGGTCTTCACCACTGATTTTCATTTCCTGGTCAATTGCCCTGGCTACAATATCTCTCGGTGCTAAAGATTCTCGTTTATCATATTTATGCATAAACTCCTCTCCTTTGTAGTTTTTTAGCACTGCGCCAAAGCCTCTTATAGCTTCTGTTATTAAAAATGACGGGTTTTCGTTAGGGTTGTAAAGGCTTGTTGGGTGAAACTGTACGAACTCCATGTTTTCAATTATCCCTTTAGCGCGGTGAGCCATAGCTATTCCATCGCCTGTGGCTATATAAGGATTGGTTGTTGTATTGTAAACCATGCCGGCTCCCCCGGTTGCGAGCAATGTCTTTTTTGCTAAAAAAGCACTAACTGTGTTGTTTTCAGGGTTTAATACATACACCCCGAAGCACTTTATCCCGGGGTAGTGCTTTGTTACAACTTGTCCCTGGTGGTGCTGTGTTATAATTTCAACAGCAAAGTGATTTTCATAAATCTCAATATTTTTATGAGCTCTTACTTTATCTTCCAGGGCTCTGATAATTTCTTTACCTGTATTGTCTTTATGATGTAACACCCTGTATTCTGAGTGGCCTCCTTCACGGCCAAGATCAAATTTTCCGTCTTTATCAGTGTCAAACTGTGTTCCCATATCAATAAGGTCATCAATACGCTTACGCGATTCGCCTATTATCAACCTTACCATTTTTTCATTCCCCAGGCCTCTTCCGCATTCCATGGTATCTTTAACATGTTTATCAACAGAATCTGGGGGATACATAACAGCGGCTATTCCTCCTTGTGCATAGCTTGTTGTTGATTCAGACAACTTTGTTTTTGTTACAAGGCAAACTTTACCGTGATCAGCAACCTTTAAAGCAAATATTAAACCGGCTAAACCGGACCCGATTACTAAAAAATCTGTCTTTTTATGCATAAGCAACTATTTTCAGCAAAATTATCTATTAATAACAAAAGAAGAAATAAATTATTCATAATCATGGCTAATTAGCTTACCGGGATTTTCAAGAGACTCTTTTACCTTAACCAGGAAACTTACAGATTCACGCCCGTCAATAATTCTATGATCATAAGACAAAGCAACATACATCATTGGCCTTATCACAACATTCCCGTTTTCGGCAACCGGGCGCTCAACAATATTATGCATTCCTAAAATTGCACTTTGTGGCGGGTTTATTATTGGTGTTGCCAGCAGAGAACCAAATACACCACCGTTTGTTATACTGAATGTTCCCCCGCTTAAATCATCAATGCTGATTTTATTCTCCCGGGCTTTTCCTGCAAGATCGGAAATTATGTTCTCAATTTCAGCTAAAGACTTGCTTTCTGCATTTCTGATAACCGGCACCATTAAGCCCTTGGGAGTGCTTACGGCAATGCCTATATCAGCATATTTCGGAACAATAATATTGTTTTCCTTTATTCTCCCGTTTACCATAGGAAACTCTTCAATTGCCTTTGTAACAGCTTTTACAAAAAAGGACATAAAACCTAGTTTTACACCGTATTTTTCAAGAAATGCGTTTTTATACTTCTTTCTTATGTCAATAATTTTGCTCATGTCAACCTCATTAAACGTTGTCAGCATTGCTGTTTCGTTTTTAACAGACACAAGGCGCTCTGATATTTTACGTCTCAGGGTTGACATTTTAACTTCTTCCTCTTCTCTGCTTTCTTCTGCAGGTGGTTTTGCATCAAAATCATATTCACCGCTTTCTTGTTTCGAATGAAAGTGGCCTGAAATTGCAGCTAAAATATCTTTCTTGGTAATTCTGCTGCCATGTAAGTCGGGCATGGGAATATTTAACTCGTCAATGAGTTTTTTTGCCTGTGGAGAGATTGTTACTCCTGTTTGTTTTGCTTTCTTTTCAGGTGTTTCGGCGTCAGATTTTTCAGGCTCTTTATTAACAGGTCGCTCTTGCTCTTTTGTCTCATGGCTGCTTTTTTCGTCAGGCTTTTTGCTTTCTTTTTCAGCCGGTTTTTCTGCACCGGTATCTATTTTACCAATTACATCACCAATTTTCAGGCTATCACCTTCTTTTTTAATAAAAGATATCACACCTTGCTCTTCGGCACTTATTGTAACAGTAGCTTTATCGGAGTCTATTTCAGCTATTTCCTGGCTTTTTTCAACATAATCGCCTTCATTAATGAGCCACCTTGCAAGCTCAACTTCTGTTATTGATTCGCCTATTTGAGGAATTTTTATTTCTATTATCATAATAATGTTTTTTATAAGTCAACTAAATGACTAATACACAGTTGCTGACATTCTTTACACACATCTTCACAATCACACTTTTCAAAAGCTTTTTCTATTATTTTGTTTTGCTGTAACTTATGAAATTGTGTTGAGCCACTGGCTGGGCTTGCACTTGGTGGCCTTGCTACTATACTGAGCTTAAAATCCTTAAGCACATTGTTAATAAACAGCCATGCGCCCATATTTAAAGGTTCTTCCTGAACCCACAGCCATTGCCGCGCATTAGTATATTTATTTTTTATAGCCATGAGTTGGTCGGCAGGAGTCGGATATAATTGCTCCAGCCTTATTATTGCTGTATTATCATGTTGCCCTTGCTTTTTTTCATTTGCCAGCTCATAATAAATTTTGCCGGAACAAAGTAATACTCTGTCAATATTTTCAGGCTGTGCGGCTTCGTCATCAATTACTTCTTTATATCCACCTGTTGAGAGCTCGTTGATATCAGAGATACACTCAGGGTGTCGCAGAAGGCTTTTAGGAGAAAACAAAACCAAAGGTTTTCTAAAGCCACACATAATTTGTCTTCGCAGCAAGTGAAAAAGGTTTGCAGGAGTGGTGCAGTTTACAACCTGCATGTTGTTTCTTGCACATGAGGCCAAAAACCTTTCAATTCTTGCCGAGGAGTGCTCCGGCCCTTGTCCTTCGTATCCATGAGGCAGGTATAAAACTAAACCGTTGTTGATTTTCCACTTTTCTTCAGCGCTGCTTAAAAAATTATCAATAACTATTTGTGCTCCATTTATAAAGTCGCCAAATTGTGCTTCCCATATTACTAAAGAAGAAGGTGATCCTAAAGCATAGCCATATTCAAAGCCTAAAACACCGTATTCTGACAGAATAGAATTGTAAATATCAAATTTTGCCTGGCCTTCAGAAATGTTTTTCAAAGGGATATACTCCAGTTCAGAATCTTCCACTTTTACAACAGCATGCCGGTGGCTAAAAGTACCCCTTTCTACATCCTGCCCGGTAAGCCTCACTGGTGTGCCTTCACTCAGAAGGCTGCCGTAGGCAAGCAGTTCTCCCATTGCCCAATCAATTTTACCTTCTTCTGTGGCCATTTTTTTCCTTTGCTGCATTAGTTTTTGAGTCTTCTTGAAAAATGGTAAATCTTCCGGTAAGTCAGTAATTTTTTCGGCAATATTGATAATTGTGTTCCGGCTAACAACGGTCTTTACAGAGTTTTCAAAATCACAATTGATCTCTCTTCGATAGTTTTTCCAAATATTTTCCAAAAAGGGATATACAGTATTTTTTTCTATTGATTTCGATTTTTCAAGATCTTTTTCCAAATGTGAAAGAAACTTTTCTTTTATGCTTTTAGCAAAATCTTCGGAAATAATACTATTTTTTGAAAGCTTATCGAAGTATATACTTGCAGGGTCAGGGTGGCTTGCTATTGCCTTATATAAAGTTGGTTGAGTAAAGCGAGGTTCGTCGCTTTCATTATGGCCGAATTTTCTGTAACAAAGCAAGTCAACAAATACGTCAATGTTAAACCTTTGCCTGAATTCAATTGCAAGTTCGATTGTATGTACAACTGCTTCTACATCATCCCCGTTTACATGAAATATTGGAGATTGAATGGTTTTTGCCACATCAGAACAGTAAGTACTGCTTCTGGCATCAATATAATTTGTAGTAAAACCCAGTTGGTTATTTATTATTAAATGTATGGTTCCGCCTGTTGTAAAACCATTTAGTTTTGACATCTGGATAACTTCATAAACTATTCCCTGCCCTGCAATAGCGGAATCTCCGTGTATTAGCACCGGCAATAGTTTCTTATTATCGTTGTTGTGCTGGTTTTCAATTTTTGCACGGCTTAAACCCTGAACTACCGGGTTAACAGCTTCAAGGTGGCTGGGATTTGGTGCAATACTGATTTTAATTTTTTTCCCTGGCCTTGTAGTAGTATTTAATGTACACCCAAGATGGTATTTTACATCACCTAATATTGTCTCATCATCATATTCTTTTCCTTCAAATTCATTAAAAATTTCATAAAAAGGTTTTTGCAATACATTTCCAAGTACATTAAGCCGTCCTCTGTGTGCCATGCCTATCACAATTTCTTCAAGGCCTGATGTTGAGCCTTTTTCTTTCAGGCTTTGTAAGGCAGGGATTAATGATTCACAACCTTCAAGCGAAAAGCTTTTGTGCCCGGGAAAACGTTTCCTGATAAAATGTTCAAATTCAACAGCATGAACGAGGTGCTCAAATATTATTTTCTTTTTTTCATCAGAAAAATCAGGTAGGTTTTTTGTGCTTTCAATCTTGTTTTTTAGCCATTCCACAATATCAGGCGACCTGATATACATGTATTCTGAGCCGATGCTTTTGCAATATGTTGTTTTTAAGTGATTTAAAATATCCTTTAGTGTTGCACTGCCTATTCCTATTTCGTTTCCGGCATTAAAATTTTTGTTTATTTCGTTTTGGCTCAGGCCAAAGTTTTCAATATTAAGGGTGGGAGAGTATTTTCTTCTCTTTCTAACAGGGTTTGTTTCTGTAAACAAGTGTCCTCTTTCCCTGTAAGCATTTATCAGGTCAATAACATTAAATTCTGATCTTAAAATATTTTTATCGGGGGAAAGTGATTTTTCATTTACAGGATAATGCTTTTGGGCAAACTCAAACCCATCAAAAAATTTTTTCCATTGTGCCTCTACAGACCCGGGGTCTTTCTTATACTTTTGGTACAAACTGTCTATAGTGTCAGGGCTAATATTACCCAAATATTCGTCAGCATCCATTTTTTTTGACTTATTTCGGTTTATTTGTAAATATAAATAAAAATCAAATACAACAACTTCTAAACAGCTCTTATATATAATTTGTTTTTGGAAGGTGATTTTATTTGCTAAATTTGTTTTGCATTTTTTAAGTTATTTAACATAAAATATCGGGTATTTTCACGTAAAAATCAACCAAAAAGTTTTTGTATCTTGCACTTACATAGAAATTGCAAATTACATTCTGATGTTTAGGTTTTTAATTATATTCGGCATATTGTTTTTGGGAGCGATCTCATCATATACCTATGCCCAAACCGACACAGAATTTTGGTTTGCTGCACCAAGAGTTACGCCCGGCCATGGAGCAGATGGGGGGACGCCAATAAATGTAAGATTAGCTGCCGGAAATATTGATGCAAATGTATCTATCTCTATTCCTGCAAATCCGGACTTTGTTCATGATGATGTGTTTATTCCTGCAAATACAGCTGTAACAGTTGACTTGTCAGCCCACAGGGGAGTGCTTGAAAATGAGCCTATTGACACTGTTCTAAATAAAGGGTTATTAATTCAATCAACAAATCTAATAACGGCATATTATGAAATCGGGACTCATTTTAATCCTGATATTTTTTCTTTAAAAGGCCAAAATGCTTTAGGCACTGATTTTTATGTGCCTTTTCAGAATTATTACAGAAACGGCGATTACAACCCTCAGCCATATTCTGCTATTCTGATAGTGGCAACGCAGGATAATACAAGTGTAACCATAACACCTTCAGCAGATGCTTACCCAAACCGTCCGGCAGGAGAGCCATTTACAATAACTTTAAACAGAGGACAAACATATTCAGTAGCTCCTGATAATATTACATCCGGCGGATTTCCCCGCCCCGGCCAGTTGCCCGAAAACAGGCTTATTGGAACACATATAGAAAGTGATTTCCCTATAGCTGTTACTACTACAGATGACTCTGTTTGGGGACATGAATCAGGGTATGGGTGTCGCGACCTTATAGGTGACCAAATTGTGCCTGTTGAGGTTTTAGGCCATGAATATATTGCAATGAGAGGAGAATTGCATGCGGATATGGATGAGTCTTTTTATGTTGTTTCTACTGAGGAAAACACAATCGTTTTTATTGATGGCATTCCCAGGGATACTATCAATGCAGGAGAATCATACCGGCATGTGTTTACAGAGCAAACACATTTTATTAGAACGTTAAATACAGCCCATAATCCGGCACCTGCATATGTTTATCACGTTGCAGGCTTTGGTTGTGAAATGGGGGGTGCCTTGCTGCCACCAATTAATATTTGCACAGGGAGCACCGAAGTGTCTTTTACAAGATCAAAAGGCGAAAGCTTTTTCCTAAATATACTTGTTAGAGCTGGAGCAGAATATGGGTTTATCCTTAATGGCGATACTGAAATAATAGATTCTGATATTTTCAATGAAGTTCCGGGAACTACCGAGTGGCTGGCAGGTGAAATAGAGCTAAGTGATGTTGACGATATCCCGATAGGGGAGGCAAGCCTTTTGCAAAACACTATTGATGTTTTTCACCTGGGAATTATTAACGGCGGGCCTTCCAGCGGGACAATGTATGGCTACTTTTCAGACTTTAATATGCTTGATATAGAAAGCGTTATAGCAAATGTTGGAACTGATATCGAATTGTTTTGCCATGGATATCCTATTCAACTCGTTGCAACTGGTGGAACACAATATAGCTGGGACCCACCCGACTTTTTAAATGATCCTACAATACCAAACCCGATAGCTTTGCCTGATACAACAATTAACTATACTGTAACTGTTAGCGGTGCTTGCGACATTACAGACCAGGCTACAGTAACACTGGTTATAACAGATCCGGTTAAAGCTCTTTTTTCAACAGATAAAATCAGCGGATGCTCTCCTTTAAAAGTTACTGTTTTTAATCACTCAATTGGTGTTACAAATTATTCGTGGAGATTTGGTGACGGGGAAATAGCAAACATCTCCATGGATGAGTTTGAATATACTTATACTAATGATACTGATGAAACCGAAGAATACAAATTGATGCTGGTAGGAAGAAATCCGTATTTTTGTGTTGATACTATGTTTACTAACATTACGGTTCACCCTGAAGTACAAGCTAAAGCCGGGATTGATACTCCTGAAATAGTTGGCGACACCCTTGTTGGGTGTGCACCGCTTGCGGTTAATTTTGACAACTTGAGTACAGGCGCAGAAAATTATATGTGGAGGTTTGGAGATGGCGGCGCCACAACACAGGAAACGCCGGCACACACATTTCACAACTATTCGGACCAGGACACCACTTATACCGTTATACTCGAGGCCAAATCAGAGCATGGATGTATTGATTATGACACTTTATATGTAAATGTAAAACCTTTCGTAAGAGGTAGTTTTAGTATTGATTCATCCGAGTTTTGCAGTCCGGTTTATATCGGAATTAACAACAACTCTGTTGGTGCAAGTTCATATTTATGGAGTTTTGATGATGGTGAAGAACCACTTGATACCAGCGCTGTTTTTTTTGAATATTATTATAATAATCCCGGAGAAAACCCAACATACCACAATATTCAGCTTTATGTTGAAAATGAATTTGGTTGCTATGATGAGGTAAGCAAAGAAATAACAATATTTCCCAATATTGAAGCTGGCTTTGATACCGGGCAGGAGCTTGAAAGTTGCGGCCCCCACCTTGTTGAATTTGAAAACCTTTCGGATGGTGCACACTCATATATATGGACTTTTGGCGACGGACAAGGCTCTTCTTTTAAAGAAAATCCTGAATATACTTTTAAAAATGATGATGGTGAAAACAGTAAAGAATTTGAAGTTAAGCTTATATCAAAATCAGAATTTGGCTGTAAAGATTCAGCATCAACAAACATTACTGTTTTCCCAAAGGCATTGTCAAAATTTACTTTTGAATATGCAGAATACTGTGCTCCTGTTGAAATTGAGTTTGAAAACATTTCAGTAGGAGGAAATACTTTCACCTGGAACTTTGGCGATGGAAGTGAAACCACCACCAGTGATGCAGTTGTTCATCACATTTATAATAATCCGGGAGAAACTCCTGCGGTGTTTAATGTTTCTTTATATGTTGAAAATGAATATGGTTGTAATAGCCAAAAAACCAGGCCAATTACAATTAACCCTGAAATAATGGCGGCTTTTAATGCGCCGGTTTATGGTTGCCACCCTTATACGGTG
>PWND01000287.1 GCA_003557965.1 Bacteroidales bacterium
CTCTAGCTCTGCCCAATCTTCATCACTAGGCAATCTCATCGGCTCTGGACACACCTGCATAGAAGTTTCCCAATTATATAACCTACCATATCTTTCACAGTTTTCTTCTTTTTGCGTTTCAGGCCCAGCCTTATCTTCTCCTAAACACCCACTTTCACCTGATTTATAATTTAAATTCTCTGTCATCCAACACTGACTTCCGAACTGAGCCGTACCATAGTCTTGACCCCTGTAAGTAAAAGTTTCTCCACAAGTAAAACCTTCATAATCAACTCCAAGATCAAAATTATGTCTCTTCTGATTTAAGTTATCAGTGCCCTTGTTTGTTACAATAATTTCTTTTTCGTACTCTTCAAATCCCTCAACCTGAATAGATACATTATAGTTAACACCTGCGACTAAATCCAACACTCGAAAAGAAACACCATCTGCGCTGACAACCCTAGGACTAATACTAACTTCTTCTAAAGCCTCTACTGTAACATCTTCAGCGCTAATATCAATCTCACTTCTTTCCTTAAAAGACACACTATTGGTAATGTTTATGTCCGCAAAAGTCATCGCATTTATCCCAGATGTTCCTCCGTGAGGATGATCTGGTAATCTTTTCCAGTTATAGCTCTGATCTCCTTCAGTAAAGTTACATTTATTGCAATACCAAATACCACCTCCACTGGAAGCACCAATAATACCAACCTTCTTCCCGCCACGTTCCTCTAAATAGGTCATTGCTGTTGGCTCTGCTCCAGCAATCTTTCCCACCTCCCTGAGATCCCTGTCATAATACCAAACCCCGTTACTTCCTTTGTAAGAAGCAAAGAGACCCCCTTCACTACCATCGTTAAATCTACTGTAAAGCAAAAAGTCAGCACTATATTTAGTAGTTATGGCTTCCCAGCTCTTGTTGCTGTAATTATAATAAAATATACCATCACTGTTTGATCCAATTAAATTATTTCCATGATCATCAAAAGTAAGTGCCTTTGCACTTCCTGTATGTATTCTTTCCCAACCATCCAAACTATCAATCTTGCTAAAATCAGTTAAATACCAAATACCTCTGTTTGGTCCCACAGAAGATATTATTAATGTCTCTTTATTGCCAGTAATGTTTCCAAATGTTAAGGCATTTACTCTAGCCATAGAGGAGGGAAGAATGTTTCTTCCTTCGTCTTTTTTTTCATCATAGTACCATAATCCACTATCATGATAACTACCAATGTAATTTTTTGTATTATCACCATTAATATCTCCATAGGTCATTGCATATGGAGCACCGTAAAACCTTGTCCAAACATCATAAGGACGACCCTCTACTGAAAGACCTTCTGTTCCTGTACGGTAACCATAAGAAACTCCACTAGACCCGTGAGAAACGACAAACGATGTGTTAACCGCAGTGCTCGCACTTACTGCAGACAATTCTCCTTGATGTATATTAAAAAATTTTTGCCCAAAAAAAGAAGTTAAAACAAGAGTTGTGACTGCAACAACTAACAAAAATAATTTATTTTTTTTCATTTTTAAAAATCAAAAATTTATATTTATATTTTTCTATACTACCGATAAAATTAAAAAAAGTCAATGCTATTTTTTATACCTCAGAAACTTGTACCCTTCTCCAACAAAAAACACTAGAGAAGACAACCCTATCAAGATAAATATTTCTGAGAAAGGCAGAGAGGAAAAACCAAAAACATTTTGAAAAAACTCAGTTCTAATAACTATAACCTGTAAACAGAGTGCAACTAAAATAGATATTAGCAAATACTTGTTCTTAAAAAACCCAATCTCAAAAACAGAGCGTTTTATATCTCGCATATTAATAGCTCGAAAAAGTTGTGTAAAAGCCATTACACTAAAAGCAGCTGTCATTGCTTTTTTAATGCTTTCTTCTTGGTAATAGTTAAACGCCAAAATGGCTAAAACAGCCATTGAAACAGCCGTAATAACAAGAACTGGTAGCACTTCCATTGTTAATATCCCCTCTTTTTTGTCACGTGGTTTTTCTTTTAGAATACTTTTGTTCCCCGGCTCAAGAGCAAGAGGTGCTCCAGAAAAACTATCGGTTACAAGATTAAGCCATAAGATTTGCGTAGCAGTAAATGGCAAGTTACCGAAAATAAGAAGGGTGAAAATTATTGTCACATACTCCGCAAAATTAGTACTTATAAGGGTTACGCTGGCTTGCCTAGTGTTGCGGAAAACAATTCTCCCCTCTTCAATAGCACTAATAATAGAGGCAAAATTATCATCAGTTAATATTATCTCTCCTGCCTCTTTGGTAACATCTGTACCGGCAATACCCATGGCAATACCAATATCAGCTTGCTTTACTGCTGGAGCATCATTTACGCCATCCCCTGTCATAGCTACGACTGCTCCATGTTTTTCTTGCAATGCTTTAGCAATTTTAAGTTTCATATGTGGAGTAAGACGAGCAAAAACACTAACCTCCTTAACTGCTCTTTGAAACTCTTTTTCTGACATTGCTTTTAACTCTCTTTGTGTTAGCGCTTTTCTTTCATTTTTATCAACAAGCCCTATTTCACGAGATATCGCCAGCGCTGTTCCTTTGTGATCTCCTGTTGTCATTATC
>PWND01000106.1 GCA_003557965.1 Bacteroidales bacterium
AGCCTTTTAAAACAGCACTTACAGCATTGTATCCAAACATAAATACGAAGCCTGCTGCATAAACTTTGAAATATAATGTTGCCAGTGGAATAATCTCTGATGGCAATCCGATTAATTTAAATAATGGCTCAATAAAAATTAATCCCAAAACCGTTATCGCAATGGATGCAAAAAACAAATATATGAATGCAGTATCTATTGCTCTTTTAACTTGCGATAAGTTTTTTGCGCCATAATTTTGTGAAATTATAATTGTAGTGCCGGTTGTTATTCCAATTACAAGGCTAACTAACACAAATATTACGGGGAAAGAGGCACCTGCCGCCGCCAGTGCTTCCGGGCCAATATAGTGCCCAATAATTATTGTGTCAACTATATTGTATAATTGCTGAAAAATATTTCCCAGCAACAGTGGAAATGCAAACTTTAGTATTTGAGAACCGGCCGGCCCTTCAGTCATATCTCGCATCGGCAAAAACAACTTTGAAATTTCGCTGGCAAAGGTAATGCTTTATATTTTATTTTTTCGATGCTACAACCCTGCATTATTGTTAATAGCCGCATTTACTTAAAATTGATTACTTTTGCTTATTAATTAATAAAAATCACAAAATAATGGATATCTCTCTCGTCATTCCATTGTATAATGAAGAAGCATCACTTAACGAGCTTATAGAAGAAGTAAGCAAAGTTATGGTTAAACATAACTATCAATGGGAAGCGGTGCTAATTGATGATGGCAGTAATGATAATTCATGGGAAGTTGTTTTACAGCTTAAAGAGAAATATCAACAGGTAAAAGGCATCAGGTTTAGTAGAAACTACGGGAAATCAGCAGCTCTTAATGTTGGTTTTGAAAAATGCTCAGGAAATGTGGTTATTACTATGGATGCCGACCTGCAAGATAACCCGGAGGAAATCCCTGCCTTGTATGAAATGATAACTAAAGAAAATTTCGACCTTGTTAGTGGCTGGAAAAAGAAAAGATATGACCCTGCTTCGAAAACAATACCTACGAAATTATACAACTGGACTACCAGGTGTGTTACAGGTATCAAACTTCATGACTTTAATTGCGGGTTAAAAGCATACAAAAGAAAAGTAATAAAAAGCATAGAGGTTTACGGTGAAATGCACAGGTATATCCCGGTTATAGCCAAACGTGCGGGATTTGTTAAGATTGGAGAGAAAGTAGTACAGCATAGAAAAAGAAAATATGGAAAAACGAAATTTGGTTTTGAAAGGTTTTTTAATGGCTTTCTCGACTTAATTTCAATTTTGTTTTTTACGAAATTCGGCAGAAAACCCATGCACTTTTTTGGATTAATAGGCACTTTAATGTTTTTCGCAGGTTTAATTATTGCGGGTTACCTTGCTTACGCAAAGTTTTTTTGGGCCGAATACCGAATGACTGAAAGGCCACTTTTTTACTTCGGTTTGCTTGCTATGATTATTGGAACACAGCTCTTTATGACGGGCTTTTTAGGAGAGCTAATATCTCGTAATGCACCCGACAGAAATAAGTATCTTGTTGACAAAACTACTGAAGAAAATTGGCTAGAATAGTATTAATAGGTTCAGCGCATCCTCTCAGAGCAGGTGGCCTGGCTACTTTTAATGAAAGGTTAGCCGATGAGTTTGTTAATGCCGGCCATGATGTTATTATATATACTTTTTCACTGCAATACCCTTCAGTTTTTTTCCCCGGCAAATCACAACTTTCTGACGAACCTCCCCCGGAAAAGTTAAATATTAAAGTTAAGATTAATTCTGTTAACCCAATAAACTGGGTTATGGTAGGTAAAGAAATTGCCGGGCTTAAACCTGATATAATTATTGTGAGGTATTGGATACCATTTATGTCTTCATGCCTTGGCACTATCTGCAGAAAAGCCTCTAAAAACAATAATACTAAGGTTATTGCAATAACGGACAATGTTATACCTCATGAAAAACGTTTTGGTGATAAAGCACTTACAAAGTATTTTGTAAATAGTGTTGATGGATTTATAACATTATCAGAGTCAGTTATGAATGACTTGAAAAAATTTGACAAGCAAAAACCACGAAAGCTTTGCTTACATCCCTTATATGATAATTTTGGAGATAAGCTTGATAAGCAGGAAGCTCTTAAAAAGCTTAAATTAAACCCTGATTATAAATACTTGCTTTTCTTTGGTTTTATAAGGGACTACAAAGGATTAGACCTTTTGTTAAAAGCTATGGCCGATAAGGATTTAAAAAACAGCAATATTAAAGCTTTAATTGCCGGCGAATTTTATGCCGATGAAAAATACTATTTAAAACTAATTGATGACCTGAATATTAATGATTCAATAATTTTGCATACAAATTTTATTTCAAATGATATGGTAGCAACTTATTTCTCTGCTGCTGACCTTGTTGTTCAACCTTATAAAGATGCAACACAAAGTGGAGTTACACAAATTGCATATCATTTTAATGTTCCTATGGTTGTTACGAATGTTGGGGCATTGCCTGAAATGGTACCTGATATGAAAGCAGGGCTGGTTGTTGATGTTGATGAAAATGAAATAGCTAATGCTATTAAGCTTTATTTTGAAAAAAATTTACAGAATACTTTGTCAAATACAATCATTGAAGAAAAGAAACGTTTTTCATGGGGAAAACTTGTAGATTCAATAATTGAAGTATCGAAAGAAATATAAACCTATTATACAATGGCAGGAATACATTGATGATATCCTAAAATGCCGGAAATGCATAATATAGTATGCATTAAGCATGAAGGGCTCATCGAAGCAGAAGAAATTCAGGTTAAGTTTTGAATTCGTAAATAATTGCGAAACAGTTTAGTAACCATAATTTATGTAGATGAATAAAGAAGAAAAAAGCAGAATTGAGAATATTATTGAAGATTCAATATCTGTAAAAAATAGTATTATTAAAAACAGTGATTTAATTAATACAATAAATGAGGTAAGCAGGCTTCTTGTAAAAATGTATAAGAGTGGAGGTAAATTACTGTTGTGTGGGAATGGTGGCAGTGCAGCTGATGCACAACATCTTGCTGCTGAATTTTCAGGCAGGTATTATTTAAACAGGCCACCACTTAATGCAGAAGCTTTGCATGTTAACTCCTCATTTCTTACGGCTGCCAGCAATGATTTTGGTTTTGAAAAGGCTTATGCCAGGATGGTTGATGCCCTGGGTGAAAAGGGAGATATTCTAATTGCTATTTCAACATCCGGTAATTCACCTAATATTATTGAGGCTGTTAATGCTGCCAAAAGCAACAATATGACAGTTGTTGGATTAACCGGAAATAACGGGGGAAAAATAAAAGATATTTGTGATGTTATTATAAACGTTCCTTCTGATGATACTCCAAGAATCCAGGAATCGCATATACTAATTGGGCATATTCTTTGTGAAATTGTTGAAAAAGAACTGTTTGAAAATTGCTAATATGACAAAATTGTTTTTTCCAACTAAAGAATGGACTTTATTTCTTGACAGAGATGGTGTGTTGAATAAAAGATTTATTGATGATTATGTTAAAACACCTGATGAGTTTGTATGGATAGATGGAGTTTTGGATAGTTTAAGAATTTTTAAAGATATTTTTGGAAGAATAGTTATTGTTACAAACCAGCAAGGAGTAGGAAAAGGCCTGATGACAGAAGATGATTTAAAACTTGTGCATGAGAAGCTTCTTAGTGATGTAAATAAAGCAGAAGGAAAAATTGATAAAATATATTATGCGGCTAAACTAAAAGAAGAAAACAGCATTTTCAGAAAACCAAATGTGGGAATGGCTTTAATCGCGAGAAAAGATTTTCCTGAAATAAGATTCAGAAAGTCTGTAATGGTTGGAGATACATACTCAGATATGATTTTTGGGAAAAAGCTGGGAATGAAAAATGTTTTAATTTCAGGTAATGATATTAACCTTGCCAGGAATGCCGGGCTGGTTGACCTGCATTTTAACAACCTGAAAGAATTTGCTAATTACATATTAAAGAAGTAGTATTTTTATAAAATATTTTAAAATATTAATTATTAGGGTTTTAAAAATGAAGAACGTTTTATTATTTATTTTTTTCATTGGGATTTCAATGTGTGCTTACACTCAGCAAAAAGAAGCAGAAAAGTATAACCAGTTTGATGAGGAAGGAAGGAGGCAGGGTATCTGGTATAGTTATTTTCGTGATGGCGGACTTAGGTATGAGGGTAAATTTATTGATGACAGGCCTGTGGGTACATTTTATTATTATTTTCCGCAGGGAGGCTTAAGGGCTGAAATTATCCATGACCATGAGGGTAGAGAAGAGGAAGACATGGTCAGGGCTGTTTTTTATCATAGAAATGGCACTGTTAGTTCTGAAGGTTTTTACATAGATGAAAAGCGGCATGGATTATGGCGCTTCTTTAATGAAAGAGGACAGGTTGTAACTGAAAACTACTATCACCATGGTGAAAACCACGGTGTGTGGAAGGTGTATTATTCCCATGGCAAGGTTGCTAAAGAAAAAACATGGCACTATGGAGAAAGAGATGGAAATTGGATAAGGTATTACGAAAACGGACAAATACACTTTAAGTCGGTTTTTAAAAATGATAAGCTTAATGGGAGATATGAGGTTTATGGCATAAATGGCAGAAAAAGAGTAGAAGGATTCTATCAAGATGACTTACAGCATAGAAAATGGACTTTTTACACCCCAAGGGGTGAAAAACAAAAAGTAGTTCATTACAACAAAGGTGAAGTTGTTGAAGAAATCATTTATATTGAAACTGACGATGATTTTGAACCAATAAGGCCTGGTGATGAGCCATTTACAGATGAGGAACTTAGGTTTTTTTATGGTTACTAAAGTTAAATTGTAGCTTACTTGAATGCAAAGTTGATTAATAAGTATAATGTTTGATAAAAGGGTTTTAGTGGCAATGAGTGGCGGGCTTGATAGTAGTATAGCTGCTATTATGCTTCAGCAGCAAGGCTATGAGCTTATAGGTATTACTATGAAAACCTGGGAATATAGCCCTGAACATGCCGGCGTTGAAAGTGGTTGTTGCAATCTTGACTCAATAAATGATGCCAGGGAAGTGGCTGTTTCCCTTGATTTTCCTCACTATGTGCTTGACCTCAGGGAAGAATTTAATGATTATATAGTATCTGATTTTGTTAGCCAGTACATGAAGGGGCGGACCCCAAACCCTTGTGTATTATGTAATACATATATTAAATGGGATGCACTACTTAAAAGAGCTGATGAACTAAAATGTAAGTATATAGCCACTGGGCATTATGCACAGCTTAGAAAAGAGAATAACAGGTACGTATTAAGCAAAGGGATTGATGATAATAAAGACCAGTCGTATGTTTTATGGGGGCTAAAACAGGGCCAGCTTGAAAGGACATTATTCCCATTAGGTAAATTTACTAAAGATAAAATTCGGGAGCTTGCGGAAAAATACGGATTTAAAAGCCTCGCCAAGAAACGTGAAAGTTATGAAATATGCTTTATCCCTGATGACAATTATCGTGGTTTCCTTAAAGCAAAATTGCCGGATATAGAAGAAAAGCTTGATGGAGGCAATTTTGTTGATATTAACGGGAAAATACTTGGAAAGCATAAAGGCTATCCTTTTTATACAATTGGCCAAAGAAAAGGGCTAAATATTGCATTAGGAAAGCCAATGTATGTGAAGGAAATTCATGCTGACACAAACACCATAATCCTGGGAGAAAAAGAAGATATATTGTCTGATAGTTTTTTTATAAGCGGATTTAATAGCATTAAATACGAATCTGTAAACGAAAATACTCATGCTTTATTAAAGGTCAGATATAAAGATCCCGGCACAAAAGGAGTACTATACCCTAAAACAAATAATAATATTGAGGTTAAGCTTAATGAGCCGGTTGCAGCTGTTACACCTGGCCAGTCTGCCGTTGCTTATGATGGAAATGATGTTATAGGAGGAGGATTTATTGAAAAAACCTGACTCAAAATGAACAAAAAACTTGTACTGATTCTTTTATTTATTTTTTCAGCAATATTTACTAAGTGCGAAAAAGAAACAGCCCCGCCCGTGAATTTATTTCATGAGTACTTCCCGGTAGATATCGGGCATTATGTAATTTATGAAGTTGATTCAATTGTATATGATGATTTTACCGGAGAAATTGATACTTTTTATTATCATGTAAAAGAACTTGTTGAAAGTGAGTTTGTTGATGGAGATGGATATACATCATTACGCCTCGAACGATATATCAGGCCTGATAACAACACTGAATGGGAAATAAAAAATATTTGGAAAGCACGGCTGAATACTGAAAAAGCTTTAAAAACAGAAGAAAACCTGACTTATATAAAACTAACCTTTCCTCCGCGTGATGGGAAAACATGGGATGGCAACGCTTTTAATGTTTTAAACGAACAAACCTATAAGTATGAAAAAATTCATGAACCCTATACTGTAAATAACATAAGTTTAGATTCTACTGTTACTGTGCTGCAAAAGGATTTTGAAACTTTAGTATCAAAGGATTTTAAAATTGAAGTTTATGCTTTAAATATTGGACTTGTTTATAAAGAATTTGTTGAATTAGTGCTTGAACCTGACGGGAGTATAGTTAGAGGTGTTGATTACTCATACTCTCTTAAGTCTTATGGTAAGCTTAACAATCTGTATTAACTTTTAGTTGTATGATAGCTGTAAAACTGTTTCTAAGAGTAATTATTACTGCTTTAGTTGTTTTTTTACCTATAGATTCTACTGCTGAATCCTGTGCATCATTTAAGCCTGGTTATTATTTTATTAAATTGACTGATAAAAACAACTCACCTTATTGTCTTTCCAACCCTGGGGAATTTTTGTCAAATTATTCAATTGTACGAAGAGAAAAGTTTGGAATTGAGCTAAATGAAATGGATTTGCCGGTAAATCCCCAATATGTTGCATCCATAGCTGATATCGCTGATGTAATATACACCAGTAAATGGTTTAATGCAGTTTTGGCTGTTTTAAATTCGGAAAGCGAACTGGCAGACATCCAATCTTTGGCCTTTTACGATGATTTTATTTACTTAAAACCACTGGAAATTAGTGAGGATAGTGAAATAAAAAAACCACAGAATTATCATTACTCAGATATTTTTAATCCATTAAGGAGTGGAGGGGTAGTGACTAATGTTGATAATTTTTATGAAAGCGCGTATGGCTACATGGAAGAGCAGATTCTTATGTTAAACGGGCATGTACTTCATAATAATGGTTATTTTGGAGCCGGTGTCCCTGTTGCATTGTTTGATGCCGGATACTATAAGCTTGATTCATTATTTGCATTTTCACACTTATGGGATAATAACAGAATAATTGATTATATAAGCCTTGTTGATGATGATGAAAACATTTTTGATAGCCATCATCATGGAACAATGGTATTGTCAACGATGGCAGCAATTATACCTGGACAATTAATGGGGGCTGCACCTGAGGCATCATACCTTCTTATTCGCTCAGAAGATGTACATAGCGAATACCTGATTGAGGAAGCGAATTGGCTGCGGGCTGCTGAAATTGCTGATAGCGCCGGTGTGTATATTATTAACAGCTCTTTGGGATACACTGAATTTGACTGCCCAAGTCAAAACTATACTTATGATGACCTTGATGGAGAATCTACAATATCCGCCAGGGCTGCTAACTATGCACATCAGAGAGGTATGCTTGTAATTAGCAGTGCCGGAAATTATGCACAAAGAGATTGGACATATATTGGAACACCTGCTGACAGCTATGAAGCAATTGCGGCTGGTGCTGTACTACTTAATGGAGAAAGAGCCATTTTTAGCTCATTGGGGCCGTCGGCTGATGGAAGAGTTAAACCTGATATAATGGCACCCGGACAAAATGTTGTTATTGTAAATGGACAGGGAATTCCAACACAAGGCAGTGGTACTTCATTTTCAGCTCCACTGGTGTCAGCTCTTACTGCATGCTTATGGCAAGAGTTTCCCAATAAAAACAACCAGGAAATCAAAAATGCGATTATTAAAAGTTCAAGCAGGTACTTAAACCCTGATTCAAATTACGGCTTTGGTATTCCGGACTTTGCAAAAGCGAGGAATATTCTCAAAGGCATTGATGTGCCGGAACTTTATAAGTTGTCAATTGTTCCTAATCCTGTAAGAAAAAATTCATATTTAGACTTTTATTCAGATAAGCAAAAACATGTAAATATTTCAATTTATAACATCAAAGGACAAATTGTTGATGAAATTAATAATGTTTTTATTAACAAAGGCGCAAATAAAATTTTTCCATTTAACGATATATTTTCTATAATGAATTCCGGTGTTTACATTATTAAAATTAGCTCAGGAAGCGATAAGTATATTGGAAAAGCATTAAAAGCATTTTAACCAGCTTGAAAATAAAACCTCTTTTCTGTATTTAACATTCCTTAAAACTTCATATATTTGAATACGCAATTAATTGCAAAGCAGTTCAATAACCATAAATAATACAGATGAAGCCTTTAAAGCTGTATTTTATAACCTTTTTACTAATAGCTTATACCGCAAAAGCTGATAATCATGGTATAGATTCATTGTTTACCTTGTATGATAATGCAAAAACTGATTCAGCTCGTATTAGCTATTTGATAGATATAGGAATGGCTTATGAGCTTATAAGCTATGATTCCAGTTTTGTGTACTATAATAAAGCTCTTAACCTGGCTCAAAATGCAAAAAATGAAGGGTATCAATCAGTTGCAAAAAGATTTATAGGCAATTTATATATTGATGTTCGTAAATATGATAAGGCACTTGATATTTTGTCAGAAAGTCTTGAAATAGCTAAATTAACTGACAATAAAGCTGAAATTGCAAGAGCCTACTTAAGTATGGGTCTCGTATATAACAATACTAATGATTATATTAAAGCCCTTGATTTATATAACCAGGCAATTGAAATTGCCAAAAACATCAAAGATAGCGTAACCCTTTCCTACTCATACAACAATATCGGGCTTGCATATTATAACCAGTACAACTATGAAGAGGCTTTGAAGTATTACCTTTTGTCGGTTGATATAGATGAACAATTAGGAGATTTAAAAGGTGTATCCCAGGGTTATATTAATATTGGCTTAATTCATTATAGTATTGGAAATTACGACAATACACTTTCTTACTATAAAAAAGCTATTAAAATTGCTGAAGAATTAAATGAGATTGTTGATATGTCAATAGGGTATAACAATATTGCAATTATTTACAAATATCAGCAAGAATATGAAAAAGCTCTTGAGTATTTATATAAGGCTGTTGAAATAGATAAAAGGCTCGAGGACAAGGGCGGAGTTGCAATATGTTATATTAATATGGGCAGTGCTTATGGGGGAATTGGAAAACACGAGAAAGCTAAATCATACTTTTATGAGTCATTAAATATTTGGAAAGAAATTGGTGATAAAGCAGGGGAGGGAACAGTACTTTATTATCTTTCCGGATTATACTTGGAAATTGCTATGCAGCATAAGGGAGATGAGGCTTTTGATAAAAATATTAACATGGCTTTAAACTATGGATTATTAGCTTTCGAGATTGCAGAAAAAACTAATTCTGTCTCACTGAAAAATTCTGCCGCAAATTCTTTGCTTGAAACATATAGCAAAATGGGTGACTATGAAAGCGCCTTTCATTATTCAAGTATTTATGTTGAAACCAAAAACACTTTGATAAATGAAGAGAAAGTCAGATCTATTGCAGATGCCGAAAAAAAGTGGGAATCTGAGAAAAGACTACTTCAAATAGAACACCTTGAGAAAGAAAAAGAAATACAAAGGTTAGAATTACTAAGGCAAAAAGAAGAATCGGCAAAGCAACGCCTTGCAATAATTCTTGTTTCAACAGGCCTTTTGGTTATTTCTGCGTTGTCAGTTTTTATCTTCAAAAGACTTAGAATTTCAAACAGGCAGAAAAAAATAATTCAGGCTCAAAATGCCCTGGTAAAAGAAAAAATTGTTCAACTAAATGAACGAAATGAAGAAATTAAAACTCAGAAAGATGAAATTCAGGCAAAAAATATTGAAATAGAAGCCCAAAGAGATCTTGCACTTGAACAAAAAGACTTTATTGAAAAGCAGAATAATGCAATAACAAATAGCATTAATTACGCAAGAAGAATTCAACATGCACTTTTACCCGAATTATCTAATCTGACAAAATCTGAAAACTCATTGATGTCGCTTTCTGATTGTTTTGTGGTATATAAGCCGAAAGAAATTGTGTCTGGCGATTTTTATTGGGCAAACAGAATAGGGAAGAGCATAGTAATTGCCGTGGCTGATTGCACGGGACATGGCGTGCCAGGAAGTTTTATGAGTATGCTGGGTATCTCGTTTATGAATGAAATTGTTAACAAACA
>PWND01000222.1 GCA_003557965.1 Bacteroidales bacterium
AATAGCCTGTCGGCATGGCTGTACCTTGCAGAAACGGTTAATTGGTTATGTTTGTTTATGTCGTAGTCAAATCCGAGCTGCACGTTTTGTGAATTAAAATCTCTTATAAAATCTAAATCCTGGTTTAGGAAGGTAGTATCAGCATTTGGCAAAAAGCTTGTTCTGAAGCTATTACCGTATCCGTCCATACTGAATAGCCTGTTATTGTAATTAGCGAAAATATTTACTTTATTTACTTTATAGTTCAGGTTAACTGAGCCACTGTAGCGGTTATTTGTAGATGCACTTAATGATACCATTCCGTTGTAACCCGGCCTTTTTTCTTTTTTCAAAATAACATTAATAATGCCGGAAGTTCCATCGGGGTCGTACCTAACAGATGGATTAGTAATAACTTCAACAGATTCTATCATTTCAGCAGGAATTTGTTCGAGTGCTTCTGAGCCACTTAGCCCTGTGAGAGTGGAAGGCCTGCCATCAATTAGTATAGTAACATTAGTGCTGCCTCTAAGGCTTACATTGCCATCAAAATCAACCGCAACACTTGGTATATTTTGCATTATTTCCAGCCCTGTCCCGCCGGTAGCAGCTAATTCCTGGCCAACATTTATTACTCTTCTGTCCAGCCCTGTACTAAGCAGTTCCCTAGCGGCTTCTATTGTTACTTCCGATAAGACCTCACTACTGGCTTCTACTTTTATAATACCTGCATCATATTCAGGCTCTCTGAATGTAATTCTTATTGAGTTAACATATTCAGTTGGATATCCAACATAGCTTATTGACAAGTAAAAAACTCCCGGATGCACTTCGGTAATTATAAAACTTCCGTCTTCTTCTGCAATAGAGCCTGATACCATTGTAGAATCTTTTTCACTGTAAAGAACAATGCTTGCAAAGCTTAAAGGTTCTTCAGTAATTGCATCAATTACTTTACCTTTAACTGTGCCAATTTTTGGAAGCTCGCCATCTGCCGGCCTTTGGCCGCCTCTCTGGCCTTGCTCCGCTGCTATTGATATTGGAAAAATGAAAAATGCTATAAGCATTATCAACAAAAGTGATTTCATATTTGTATTATTGTTAAAATAATTAGTACTTGCTTTAATATTTAATTAAAAATTTCTATAGTTAGACGCTAAGCTAATTATAAGGTTTAAAGCATAATAAACAATTAGCTTTTTTTGTGAAAACAGGGCTTTGTGCAAATATTTTTCAACAAATTTTAAGCAATTTTGTAAATTCATTATAAGTATTAGAAAATCAAATACATACTTGCCAAAATCAGTCGGGTTTTTGTTAATAACAGATATATCATAAATATATTTGAAAGCCGTTTATATATTATCTTTGCAAGCGAAATTTATAATTATGGAAACTAAAGTATTAGAAAAGTATTCAGAAGATAGTATAAAAACCCTTGAATGGTATGAACATATTCGTTTACGCCCGGGTATGTACATAGGCAAGTTAGGCGACGGAGCTTCCCAGGATGACGGTATATATGTTTTGATAAAAGAAACCATTGATAATGCTGTAGATGAATTTATCAGCGGATTTGGAAAAACTATAGAAGTTAGCATAAAAGACAGAATGGTTATAGTGAGGGACTATGGCAGGGGAATACCATTGGGAAAACTTGTTGATTGTGTCTCAAAAATTAATACCGGTGCGAAATATGATAGTAAAGTTTTTAAAAAGACAGTTGGACTTAATGGGGTTGGTACAAAGGCTGTAAATGCTTTATCCAGTTATTTTGAAATAGAATCGGTAAGGGAAGGAAAATCAAAAGTTGTTGAGTATGAAAATGGCTTATTAAAAGATGAGAATAAGCCGGAACAAACATCAGCCAGAAATGGTACAATAGTAAAGTTTATCCCTGATGAGAAGGTTTTTGGTAACTACAGGTATATTAATGAATACATTGAAAAACTACTGTGGAATTATGTGTATTTGAATAAGGGCTTAACAATATACTTCAATGGACAGAAATTTCATTCAGAAAACGGCATTCTTGATTTATTAAACCGGTCTATTGACAGCCCAATATGTTACCCAATAATTCATCTTGAAGATGATGATATTGAGTTTGCTTTTACTCACAGTTCAACACAATACAGTGAGGAGTATTTTTCATTTGTAAACGGCCAACATACAACACAAGGGGGTACACACCAGGCTGCGTTTAGGGAAGCTTTAAACAAAACAATCAGAGATTTTTATAAAAAAGATTTTGATGCAAGCGATATAAAAACCTCGATAATTGTTGCAATGAATATTAAAATTCAGGAGCCTGTTTTTGAGTCACAAACCAAAACCAAGCTTGGGTCTCAGTACATGGAACCTGAAGGCAAAGTTTCAATAAGAAATTATATTGGAGAGGTTTTAAAAAAGAAACTTGATAACTACCTGCATATGAATTCCGATACTGCGGAAGCTTTACTAAAGAAAATTTTGCAGTCGGAAAAAGAGAGAAAAGAACTTGCAAGTATAAAAAAGGTTGCTAAAGAAAGAGTAAAAAAAGCAAGCTTATTTAATAAGAAATTGAGAGATTGTCGCATTCATTATAATGATAACAATACAAACGGACAAAGGCTTGAAACTACTTTGTTTATTACAGAGGGTGATTCTGCAAGTGGTTCTATTACTAAAGCCCGCAATGTTAATACACAGGCTGTTTTTAGCCTTAAGGGAAAGCCTCTAAATTGCTATGGTTTAACAAAGAAGATAGTTTATGAAAATGAGGAGTTTAATTTGCTGCAAGCTGCTTTAAATATTGAGGATGGGATTGAAAACCTTAGATATAACAATATTGTAGTAGCAACTGATGCTGATGTTGATGGCATGCATATACGTTTGTTATTGTTAACTTTTTTCTTGCAGTTTTTCCCTGATCTGGTCAGGAATGGACATTTGTACATATTGCAAACACCGTTATTCAGGGTCAGAAACAAGCAAAAAACAATTTATTGTTATAATGACCAGGAAAGGGTAAAAGCAATAAACGAACTTAAAAATCCGGAAATTACCAGGTTTAAAGGCCTTGGCGAAATATCACCTGATGAATTCAGCAATTTTATTGGAAAGAGCATCAGGTTGGACCCTGTGATTCTTAGGAAAGATGTTAGCCTTAATGAAATGCTTTCATTTTATATGGGCAAAAACTCACCTGAAAGACAAGATTTTATAATTAATAATCTTAGAGTAGAAATGGATATTGTAGGAGATTAATTATTTAAGCTAGCAATATTTACTCCTGTTTTTTGCTATAAAATTGAAAACCTGTCCCAGTCAGGTCCAAGCTTAAAACTTTTTCTAAATTCAATCAGCTCAGAAGCTGACAACAAAACTGTTTCATGAACCTCTTTATTAGGTTTAATATTGGAGATGAGTTCTCCTTTGGCATTAACTACGGCCGAATCACCGGAGTACTCTTTGTTATTAAAGTCTTTCCCTACGCGATTTACTCCAACTACATAAGACTGGTTTTCTATTGCCCTTGCTAATAAAAGTGTTTTCCATGCGTTACTTCGGGGTTTTGGCCAATTGGCAGTATAAATCAGGCAGTCATAATCAAAGCCATTATTTTCAGAAAAATTATTTTTGCTCCACACGGGAAACCTTAAGTCATAACAAATAAGCGGCAAAAATTTCCAGCCTTTATAATTTATAATAATTTTTTTGTTGCCGGCTGTGTATTTTTCGTGTTCTCCGGCAAAAGTGAATAAGTGTTTTTTATCATATTGATGATACTTGCCGCCAGGTTCAACCCAGTAAAATCTATTGTAATACTTGTTGTTTTCTTTTGTTGATATACTTCCTGCAATAACGGTATTTTTTGACTCTGCCATTTTTTTCATCCACAGGAAAGATTCACCTTTGGCAGCTTCTGCTATTAGAGCGGGTTCCATTGAGAAACCTGTTGAAAACATTTCAGGCAATACAATAATATCAGAGTTTTCCTGAATGTTGTTAATTTTTTCTGTAAACATTTTCCTGTTTTGTTCGTGCGACTCCCAAAACAGAGAACTTTGAACAATAGTAAGTCTTATATCTTGCATATTATTTCTGCAGCTTTTTCAAGGGTTTCTTCTGACTTTGCGAAGCAAAATCGCAGTATATTATTATTTAAAGGAGTTATATAAAATGGCGACACAGGTACTGATGCTATACCATTTTCTTTAATAAGCTTTTCAGCGAAAGCCATTTCGTTATTATCATCGCTAATTTCACTATAATCGAGTAGTTGGAAATAAGTACCAGAGGATGTTAAAGGCTTAAAGCGGCTATTTTTAATTTTGCTTAAAAAGAAATCCCTTTTTTCCTGGTAATAACTACCAAGGTTTAAATAATTGTTTTTGTCAGCAAGATATTCTGCTATAGCTAACTGTACCGGTGTGTTAGAACAAAATACTGTAAACTGATGTGTTTTTCTGAATTCCTTCATAATATTTTCAGGTGCTACACAATAACCTGTTTTCCAGCCGGTAGCGTGAAATGTTTTTCCAAATGAGCATGTAACAATACTTCTTTCAGCCAATTTTGGAAATCTGCATACACTTTGGTGTTCATATCCATCAAAAATGATATGCTCGTAAACCTCATCGCTCAGAATAATAATATCTGTATTTTTTGTTATTCTTTCCAGGCTTGCCATATCTTCTGCAGAAAGTATAGTACCGGTTGGGTTGTGAGGAGTGTTGATAATAATCATTTTTGTGCGCTGATTAATAAGCTTTTTCACTTGGTCCCAGTCAACACCGTAGTCGGGTGCAGTTAGCTGAACGCAAATAGGGGTTCCGCCGGCAAGTTTTATGGCAGGTATATAACTATCGTAAGCAGGTTCAAAAACAATAACTTCATCATCTTCCCGAACTAATGATATAATTGCTGAAAACAAAGCTTGTGTGGCACCTGCTGTTACAGTTATTTCTGTTTCAGGATTGTACTTTGCCGAATATAGGTATTCTGTTTTTTCAGCAATGGCTTCTCTTAAAGGCTGTACTCCGGGCATAGGAGCATATTGGTTATGTCCGGCTTTCATATATTTGTAAACGAGGCTAATTAGCTCTTCTGACACCGGAAAATCAGGGAAGCCCTGCGACAGATTAATCGCATTATGCTCTACCGCCATTTTCGACATTACCGCAAATATTGAAGTACCCGTTTTCGGAAGCTTTGAGGTGATTGTGCTTGGATATTGTAGCATTTTATGTGGGTTTTATATGGTTAAGTGTTATTTTTCTTGTCTATCATTGTTATTATTATGTATGACAAAAATATAATAAAAAAGGGAAAGTAATTTGTATATAATTAATTTTTGAAACTTATTTGTTATTAAATTTGTTAATAATTTGATTATATCATATTAGCAAATATTTTCAGTATTGTTTAATGTAATAATTTAAAAAACAGATGAGAACAATAGACGGTTATAATTTTAGCAATAAAAAGGCATTGATAAGAGTAGATTTTAATGTGCCTTTAACAGATGATTTCAAGGTTAGTGATGACTCCAGAATAGTTGCAGCCTTGCCAACTATAAACAAAATTTTGAAAGATGGAGGCTCGGTGATACTCATGTCGCACCTGGGAAGGCCAAAGTCCGGGCCGGAGTATAAGTTTTCGTTACGGCATATAGTAGAGCATTTATCGGAAAAGCTTAATGCAGATGTTAAGTTTGCTGGCGATTGTGTTGGAAAAGAACCTTCGGAGTTAGCTGCATCTTTAAAACCGGGAGAAGTATTGTTGCTTGAGAATTTAAGATTTCATAAGGAAGAAACCAAGGGTGATGAATCTTTTGCCAGGAAGCTTGCTTCATTAGCAGATGTATATGTTAATGATGCTTTTGGTACGGCGCACAGGGCACATGCATCAACAGCCATAATAGCTCAATATTTTCCTAATGATAAAATGTTTGGATACCTTATAGCCAAAGAACTTGAAGGAATAAATAAACTGTTTAGCAATACTCAAAAGCCATTTACTGCAATCATAGGAGGTGCCAAGGTATCATCAAAAATTGAAATATTAAACAATTTGCTTGATAAAGCAGATTGTATTATTATTGGGGGCGGGATGATGTTTACCTTTGTAAAGGCCAGGGGAGGTAATGTAGGCAATAGCTTAATAGAGGAAGATTATTTGGATGTAGCTGAAGAAATTGAAGCTAAAGCAAAAAGGTTAGGTGTAAAGTTACTAATTCCTGAAGATGTTGTTGTAGCAGATTCTTTTTCAAATGATGCAAATTTTAAAAATTCTGATGCGAGCAACATAGAAGCCGGATGGATGGGATTAGATATTGGAGAAAAAAGTGCAAGAGATTTATCAAGGGTGATTGAAGATTCAAAAACAATAATGTGGAATGGGCCAATGGGAGTTTTTGAGATGGAAAACTTTGCAAAAGGCACAAAGTCTGTTGCAGAAGCTATAGCAAGGGCAACTGATAGCGGAGCATTCTCCTTAGTTGGTGGTGGAGATTCTGTTGCAGCCATAAATCAATTAAAGCTTGCTGATAAGATTAGCTTTGTTAGTACAGGGGGAGGGGCGATGCTTGAATATCTTGAAGGTAAGGTACTCCCTGGCATAAAGGCAATTAGCGGATAAATTATTTTTCAGCCAGTTTTATAATTATATTATATAGTTTAGCTTCATCTATTGGTTTGGTTATGTAATCATTCATACCTGCTTTAATAAATTTTTCTCTGTCTCCATGAATTGCATATCCGGTTATTGCAATTATAGGAGTGAAAATACCGGCCTTATTTTCTATTTCCCTGATTTTTTTAGTTGCTTCAAAACCATCCATTTTGGGCATTTGCCCATCCATTAAAATAACATCAAACTTTCCCGGCTCATATTCGTCTAATACTTTTTGGCCATTTGAAGCTGTTACAACATCCCAGCCTTTCGATTTGAGAAAATTTGCTAAATATATCTGGTTTATGGCGTCATCTTCTGCTACCAAAATTTTTAGAGAATTTGGCGAATCAGGTGAATTTTTTTCTTCAACTTTTTTTATTTGTTTTGTAGATTTTCTGGTGCCTGAAATCATTAATGGTACTTCAAAACACACACAACTACCTTTGCCGTATGTGCTTTCAAAAGAAACAACACCGTTCATTAATTCTACAAGTTTTTTTACTATACTCAAGCCTAAGCCGGTTCCTTTGTATTCTTTTTTTGTTGAACTGTCAAGTTGTTTAAATGATTCAAACAGCTTATGAATATCCTGCTTTTTAACTCCTACCCCTGTGTCTTTAATAAATGACTTTAACTTAATACTTTCATTAACTTCTTCACTTTTAATAACCTCTACTGTAATGCTACCTTTATTTGTAAATTTTACAGCATTATCAAGCAGATTGTTGAATATTTGAGTTATTTTTTGTTCGTCTCCGTATAAATTTTCGGGGATACTATCGTCAATATTCTGTATTATTTTAATTCTTTTTTTTGCACACGCCGGCTTTATAAAGTTTATGGCGTTTTTTACCAATTCATTTATATTAAACTCCGTAAAAGTTAATTCAACTTTATTTGCCTCTATTTTAGAGAAGTCCAGAATATCGTTAAGGATATTAACAAGATTTTCTCCTGATAACAGTATTGAGTTTAAGTATTCTTTTTGTTTTTCTGATAATTTTGTTTTTGACAGGGTGTTTGCCATCCCAACAATAGCATTCATCGGGTTTCTTACTTCATGGCTCATATTTGCCAGGAGTTCACTTTTTGCAATATTGGCACGTTCTGCTACCTCTTTTGCTTTCAACAGCTCTTCTTTTTCTTTTCTTTCCGTAATATCTCTTGATACACAAACAATTTCTTCTACAAGATTAGTAATTGGATTGTATATAACCTGGTTATTTGTTTCAAACCACAAAAAACTACCATCTTTTTTTCTAATTCGATAGCTTTCAATTAATGATGTAGTATTGTTTTCTAATAGAAATATATGATTTCTTCTTATTGGCTCAATGTCATCAGGGTGTATATATTTGTATGCAGATTGCCCCGTCATCTCGGATTGCTCATAACCAAGGAGTTTTTTACATACGGGAGAAACGTATAAGTATGTTCTGTCCCAGTTGTGCTTTGATATTAAATCGCTGGAATTCTCAGCAAGGATACGGTACCTTTCTTCATTTAAACGGATAGTTTCTTCAGCTTTTTTTCTTTCACTGACATTTCTAATTGTACCAACGATTGCCTGAGGGTTATCGTTACTATCATATAAAACTCTTGAAGTGATTGAGCTTGGTATAGTATTAAGGTTTTTATCAGTTAGGTTGACCTGGTAATCAGTAATAGTGCCCTTGTTAAACAAGACATTTAAAAAGTCATTTTCAATACTTTTATTGTCGAAAAGGGGTTTGCCTATAAGTTCTTCTCTTTTGTAAATATAATTATCAACAACCGATGGTGATATTTCAGTAATAATTCCTTTTGCATCCAGTTCAAAGTAAACATCCAGAATATTTTCAAAAATACTTCTGTATTTTTCTTCACTTTTTTTAAGTGCAACTTGTGATAAATGAAATTTTTGCTCAACAATAAGATTGTTAATAACTTGTTGCACAACGGCAGGAAGCAGGTCCAGAAAATTAGAGTCTTTAATAATATAATCCAAAGCTCCAAGTTTCATCATCTTTACGGCTGTTTTTTCATCGCCTTGTCCTGTAAATATTACAAACGGAGCACACTTTACATCAGTTTTTAGTTCGTTAATTAACTGTTCTCCGTTCATATCAGACAACTGGTAATCCAACAGCAGTAAATAGTTTTTTGATTGATTATTTTTAACCCAATCAATAGCTTCTTTTCCATTATAAAAGCTAATTGATGACAAACCTATTTTTTGAAGAACTCTTTGGATGAGAAGGTTAAGAGAAGAATCATCCTCAATAATTAAAACCTTATAAGGCTCTTCTATATTCTTCTCAAAACACTCTAGATACATATGAAATATTTGTAATACTAATCAAATTTAATAAATAAATATATGCAAAATTACGATAATATTACAAAAATTATGCTTTGTTTATTCTTTTTGATAAGAGTTGTACAAAAGTATTAAGAATTATCTTTTTCAATTTTGGGTACTTGAATAATTTTCAGATAGAAACCAAGTCTTTTTATTATATCAATAAACTTAGTATAATCAATAGGTTTTACTATATATGAACTGCATCCTAAATTATGACATTCTTCAATTTCTTTTGGGTTATCAGTTGTAGTAATCATAATAACCGGAACTTTCCTTAATTCACTATGTGATTTTAACTTATTTAATACTTCAATGCCGCCTAACTTAGGCATTTGAATATCTAATAACAGAATATAGCCACTTTTATATAACTGTCCGTTATTTAATTTCTCGTAAAAATAATCTATTATTTGTTGCCCATCTTCAAGATGTACAATAGGATTAGATATTCCGGATCTCTCAAGGTTTTTTTTAATTAATAATGCATGGCCTTTATCATCTTCACCAATTACTATAACAATATCGCTCTCCATATAAAAATTAGTTTTAAGAAAATAGCTACTTTATGTTAAACTGAAAACATGTTAAATTGTTTCAATATTTTCTTCCAATTTTTCAGGTAATTCAATTAGGAAAGTTGTTCCGTGCCCATCTTTATTGTTTTTTACACTTATTTTGCCATTATGCCTGTTAATAATCTTTTTAACTATAGATAAGCCTAATCCATCTCCGGTGTTGTCATTACTAAGGCGATAAAAAATTTTAAAAATATCTTCCAGTTTATTTTGAGGAACTCCAACGCCATTATCCTTTACATAATATGACAATGTGTTATTCTTTTTTGAGCCTCCTACCTCAATCACAGGTGGCCTTGATTCATCAGAATACTTGATTGCGTTGGAAATAATATTTGAGTATGCTTGATTTAGCAGTATGACATCTCCATAACAATCCGGAAGGTTATTAATTGTTACTTTAGCATTTTTTTGATTAATTTGGAAGGAGAAATTTTTAATAATACTACTAACAAGATCACTCATATTGACAGGTTCAATACATAGTGGGTTTTTTCCCAGCCTTGATATTTTTAAAAGGCCGGCAATTAATGAGTCCATCTTTTTTGTACTTGCCTGTATATAGTCTAAGCATCCCGGCATTTCATTAAAAAAGAAATCAAATAATTCTTCCTGCTTTTTTAGATCTTTAATATCATTTTCAGGCATTTTTTCAATTATTGATTTTGAATTTTTTGCCAATTCATAACTAAAGCCTTCGATGTTTATTAAGGGGCTTCTTAAATCGTGAGAAGCTATATAAATGATTTGTTCAAGTTCTTTATTTTTTTCACTTAGCTCTTTGTTTAATCTTTTGATATCATTTGTTTGTTTTATTCTTTCAGAAATATCAA
>PWND01000288.1 GCA_003557965.1 Bacteroidales bacterium
AAAAATCATTCTTTTCAAATTGTTTCTTGTTTTTGAGGTTGATAAGCTGCCGGGTAAGAAACTCAATATGTGTTTGCTCTTCTTCTGCCATAATATCAAAGATCTTTTTTACATCTTTGTTCTCGGTTTGTTCAGCAACCTTTTGATATAGTGCTTTTCCACGAGCTTCCATAATTATGGCTTGCTTTAAAATGTCTGATAAATCTGTTTTCATAACTGTTTTATTATTTATTGTACTTTCTTATTAACCTCTGACTGACACTAATTGTTTATTCTTATTCAGAATAATTATTTCGTATCGTTTGCAATTAATATCTTTGCAGCGTTGGAAAATATAGTGTAAATATACAATATTATATTAATTCTGCCTTACGAAAACGGACAGGATTGATATAACGTATTGTGATTAAATCAACATCAAAAAAATACGTTTTAAAATTATTAGACACCACAATTTATGTGGTGGATAAATAAAGGTTGAAAAAGTGAATTATTTACAATTATTCAGGGCAAATACAAAGGTATTGACTTTTGGGATTCTGATGGTCTTTTTCAGCAGTTTCGGCCAGACCTTCGTTGTTTCTTTATATATCCCTTCTTTTGTTAAATATTTTGATATTACCAGCGGTTTTTTTAGTGGAATGTATGCTTTAGCTACTTTGCTGAGTGCTACAACCATTGTTTTTGTTGGCAGGAAAATTGACCATGTGCCTTTGAGGAGCTTTACTTTATTTGTTGTTTTTGGGGTCATTCTGGCGTGCCTGGTTACTGCTTTTTCATGGCATCTGGCTGTTTTGTTTTTAGGAGTATATGCATTGAGGTTTTTTGGGCAGGGCTTGTGCATGCATACTGCTGCAACAACTATGTCGCGCTACTTTGTAAAGGTCAGGGGAAAAGCTCTTAGCATTTCTTTTCTTGGTTTTCCGATGGGTGAGGCTGTATTTCCTCTGTTGGTGGCAACCTGCATTGGCATTCTTGGATGGCGTGAGACTTTGGGAGTAAGTGCAGTTTTGGTTGCTTTAGTATTACTTCCATTGGCGATCTTTCTTTTACATGGTCTTTCACGTGAAAAGATCAATGAGGGAATAGGCGATGAAGAGAAAAAGGAAGCTTTTACTAAAGAGGCGGAAGGTAAACTATGGAAGCAGCAGGAAGTTCTCCGGACGCCCTGGTTTTACCTTTTTGCTCCTACGATTTTTTTGGTTGGATTCATGCAGACAGCACTTTTCTTTTTTCAGACCTACATTGCAGACTTTAAAGGCTGGTCAACCGAATGGATGGCAGGAAGTATTGTTGGGTATGCGGTTACTTCATTTTTAAGCTCTTTATTGGCTGGCCCTTTAATTGACAAATATTCAGCAAGAAAACTGTTTCCTTATATTTTGCTGCCTTTAGGCTGTGGGATTTTAGTTCTTTCTGTGAGCTCTCATCCGTTGATAACGCCGGCATATTGGATGATTGTTGGTATAACCGGCGGCATGAATTCAGCTGTTATGTCTGCTCTTTATGCAGAGGTCTATGGTACCCGTAGCCTTGGAACAGTCAGGAGTTTGTTTGCATTTGTTATGGTGGTCAGTACAGCCCTTGGCCCGGTAGTTTACAGTTTTTTTCTTGGTTATGGCTTTGACTTTGACCAGATACACTTTGGACTGGTAGGGGTGATACTTGTGAATATGATAATTATATTATGGTATCAGTCAATACGCAAACAGAAGTAAAAGGCTTATTTATAGACAGACTCTAATCAAAATGCTTATATCTTTGCATAGAACGTAATACCGCATTACAATGCTTTTAAAAAAAACACAATACGCTTTATATGCTTTATTGAATCTGGCAAGGAACTATAAAAAGGGGCCTGTTTTAATAAGCATTATTGCTGAGGAAGAAAAGCTCCCCAAAAAGTTTCTTGAAGCCATACTCGCCGACCTTAAAACCCAGGGCCTTGTTAACAGCAAAAAAGGGAAGGGGGGAGGCTACTACCTGATTGTTCCTCCGGAAAAAATTGATATAGCTTCAATTATTCGCAGTTTTGATGGCGCTTTAGGGCTTCTGCCTTGTGCTACCATAAATTATTATGAAAGTTGCAGCCAATGCAAAGACGAAAATAAATGTGCCTTGAGAAGCGTATTGAGAGAACTGCGTGATCAAACCGACCACTTCCTTAAAAACATTAGTTTGCTTGATTTAATCGAGAAGGAAAAATCTTTAGAAATGATTGAGTCAAGACGAAGTTAATGGTAATTATTAATTTCTCTGCTTTTAATGCCTTAATAATCAGCTAACAGTAAACTTATGTTGAGTTTCTCGTTTTTTTGTTTGGTGTTAACAAATAAGTTTAATACTTTTACAAGCCTATAAAGTCTATTTGCTAAGTAGGGTAATGATCTTGTTTTAACTTCAAATACTTTTAAAACATAGCTATTATGATAAGTTTTTACATAATTCCTCTTTTAGTTGCGATATTTTTGGCAATCAACATGGGTGCCAGTGGCACTGCACCTTCATTTGCTGCTTCATACGGGGCTAATATCATACGAAAAGATATGATACCTGGCTTGTTTGGTATATTTGTAT
>PWND01000056.1 GCA_003557965.1 Bacteroidales bacterium
AAATTACAGCATGAATATATTTAAAGAAAAAACAACTAACTTTGAACCCAATAACCAAAAAAAATGGGCTGTAAGAAACTTGCATATTGCAGCGAAGCGGAAATCCCGACCCTTCGGGAGAGCTACAGTAAGACGCAGGCCTGGATTGGGGAGTTTATCCCGCATTTTGCGGGAATTACGAGGCGAGGTTTTATGATGCGCAGATTGCCAAGTTTCATACGGTTCTCTGCATATAACAACCCTTTCTGCAATTGCGCTTACACCATTCTATAATCATCCTACAAACCACATTTTGCAGCGATAATGCTTTGCTTACACTTTATACCCGGGGCTTCACCCCGGGCTACAGATATTTCGCTCCTGCCGGAGCTTTGAATTGATTGGTGGATTGGGAAAATGGTTAACTGGTTAACTGGTTGATTGGTTGAATTGGAAAATTGGTTATAGTGGTGTAGGATTAAGGATTTGCAGATTGAAGAATTATAATTGGCCTTCGGAGTTTTACCGGTAACGAGCATTAGCGAAACGAAGCTGTTTGAAAAATTTGAGACTCGCAAGCAACGAAGATCTATAGGCTTGTTAATAATGGTTTGCGAGGCCTTGCAAATTTTTCAGCGAAGTGAGCTTAGGCTCGTCGGTAAAAATCCGCAGCCCTGTCCTTTTGCTTTAAGCCAAAAGTGCTTAGGAATCGGTATTATAAAAAATCAGCTATCTGCCTGAGCTTTCAGGGCAATAATTCGAAAACATGCACCATCACAAGGCTTCCTAATTAATTATTACTTTGTGCGATTCTGTGAAATTTTCACCCATAAACTTAAATATATACAATCCATTTTTGTAATCTGATATATTTAATTCTTCCATGTTTTTAATTATGCCGCTATAAATCAATTGCCCGGAAATATTAAAAATACTCAATTTAGTATCACTATCACTATTAACAACAAGCTTAATATTTTCGCTTGCAGGGTTTGGAAGTACTTTTGTAAAAGCAGGTTTTTCTGTAATATCAAAACTTGCAAGTGGGGGCTGCATAGTAGCCATCTTTACGGTTGCTGCTAATACAGCTTTTGTAAAAATAACAGCCTGATCTTCATTATTATAACTTGGCCCAACCAGGTCATTCGCCGTATGAATGTACGGGCTATAATTATTTACATCTTCAAATGGGAAAATTCCCATATACCCGTTGTTGTTAAATGATGTGTGGTCGCTGTCGCCTTGTGTAAAAACCGCCGGTTCAACTATAAAATCAGGTAGATACACTGAGCAAACTTCCGTGTAAAAGTCAGCTAAAGGTGTAGCAGAATAAGGATATATTAAAGATGTCATAGGTGGGTTTCCTGGTTTTAAATATCCAATCATATCCATGTTAATATACCCTAATATGTTTTTATTATTTTCCGCACTTCTGGCAGCATAAGCAGCGCTTCCGTATAATCCGTATTCTTCGCCTGAAAATGCGCAAAATATAATGCTTCTTGCAAATTCGTATTGGCTAAGTATTCGGGCAATTTCCATAACACCCGATGTGCCTGATGCATTATCGTCAGCACCGGGAGCATCGCCATCCCATGATATTGAATCATAGTGTCCGCCAATAACAACAAACTCATCCGGGTATTCTGTACCAACTAAAGTAGCTATAACATTATCGCTAGCAGGCCCGTCAGGCATTTCAAAATCCATGACCTCCACATCTAATCCCCACTCCAAAAACCTGCTCTCAATCCATTGTTGAGCTAATACGCTGTTGTAGTGATAGGCATTCCTGGTTTCATAGTTTTCAAGGTGCTGAACACGGCTGGTTATACTGTCACCGCTAATTTCCCCAAATAATTCTAATATAAAAGGATCTGGCTGATATGATTTTGCAAGTGTGAAAATAAAATCTGATGGTAAAACAGCCACATTATTAAAAATTCTGGCCATACCATCATTTTTTGCTGGGGGTAACTGCCCAAACTTGCTTTCATCAGTTTTAATTATTGAATAGTTGTCGGTTTTAAATAATATTTTTGCACGATGCTCAATTTCAGCAAAATATGCAGATTTATCAACATACTTATCAAAGTAAACAACATAATAACTAAAGTTGTTTTCCCATGGAGATTTGTCAAGGCTGATATATTTTAAAGCAGGTTCAGCTGTAATTGTTGCCACAATAAATTTATCATGATAATAATGTACTGATACTGATGGATCTTTAAATAAAGATTCACTTTCATCGAAATTTGAAGTTTTAAAAATAACCAGCTCCGAAGGATGAACTTGTAAGCTTAGGAGGCTTACTGTAATAATTAGCAAAAGCTTTTTCATATAATAAGTCATATTTATTAATATTGAATTGAAGTCTTTGATTTATTTACCAGTGTTTGTTTTACAAATATAATTATGTTAGTTTTATGGTTATTATTTTTAGTTTTTTTTATACAATTTGGCTGCTTTAACAAAACAAAAAATGAATCCCTCATCTACTAAACATATACAAAAGTGCATGTGTAAACATGGGGGTTCCATCGGGATAAATTGAATACATGAATACGCATAATACTAATATTTAGTTTGATAACACTAATTTAGACAAATGAAAAATTACCCTACTATAAGGAAAGCTGATGGTGAAAAAGAAGTTTTTAAACCTGAAAAGCTGAGAAACTCCCTTAAAAGGGCAGGAGCATCAGATGAACTTGCTGATATGGTTACTAATAGAATAATTCCGCAAATCAGTGATGGCTCAAAAACAAAAGAAATTTATAGAAATGCATTTAGCTTACTGAAAAAGAAAAAAAGCTCAAGTGCTGCAAGGTATAGTTTAAAGAATGCTATAATGGAATTAGGCCCTACAGGTTATCCATTTGAACACTTTGTAGCACAAATACTGGAAAGCCAGGGTTTTAATACTAAAGTTGGACATACCTTGCAAGGCAGATGTATAACACATGAAGTTGATATTGTAGCTACTTTTGAAAAAACACAGTACCTGGTAGAGTGTAAGTTTTATAATAGTCACGGCAAATATGCCAATGTTAGGGTACCTTTATATATTCGAAGCAGGGTTAATGATATAGTTGAGTTCAGGGAAAAACTGCCCGAGTACAGAAATACTAAGTTTTTTGGCTGGGTGGTTACAAATACAAGATTTACCAATGATGCTATGACTTACGGAAGGTGTTCGGGCCTTCACATGCTTAGCTGGGACATGCCTAAAAACAAAAGCCTGAAAGATATGATAGAAAATGCAGGAATATTTCCAATTACCGTATTAACAAACCTAAATAAAAAGAATAAAATGTATCTGCTTGATAAAGGCATTGTTTTATGCAGGCAATTGAAAAATAACCCACAGCTATTAAATGAGCTAAATCTGAAAAAGAATAAGAAAAGTGCTGCATTAAACGAACTTGAAGAGCTTCTGTATGACCAAGATATATAACATTCTTATTTAAAACTACATAATATATCATACTTGATTATGCCATATGATGCATGAGTATAGTTAAGCGAGGATATTGAAAAATGTTTATTTCCCATGGCTGTACCTGCCTGTTTGGAAGCCTGATGTCAATTTCAGGTTTATTCTTGTCTTGTGGCTTTATTTCAATTTCCTTTTCTTGATTATTCTTTTGCTTTTCATTATCCTTCAGGTCTTTGTAGTCATTTGTGTTATTATCTGCAAAAAATAATACTAAGCAAGAGCTATTTGAATAACAGTGCTTTTGTGATAATAATGTACCGATTAGGCAAAAAAACATTATTACAATGAAATGTAAAATAACTTTTTTATGTAATGGCTTGCTAAGCATAAATTTAATTTATTAAAACACAAGCAGGTAATATTCAAATTTAATAAATTTTTTGATTTAAAAAAAATATTTACTCACCAGAAACATGTAATTCGGGCATTTATATATGATAAATCAAATTACACTACTCTCAGCAATGAATATTATAGCTATAATACATAGTTATTCCTTGGTAATCAATGACTTTAAGCAATTTATACATAAAACTTAAACAATGCAATCCAGAATCATTTAAGTCTTGTGACTAAGGGTAAGCTATAAACAATAAAATAATAATAGAGTAGGAGAGGCTATCAAAAGAAAGGGTTTTTAACACTTTACAAATGTCAACACAAACACAGTAATTCAAATAAGTAAACACAACACAAGTGGTTTACAAAAATAAACAAATTGATTACAAAAGCAAACATAAATTTAAACATAAAAGAAAACGATTTAATAAACTTCGCGAAAACTTATCTATAATTAGAATAATAACAAATATGTAAGTTTACAAATGTGTAAATATGGTAAATTCAACAAGTTAAACAAAAACAAATTCCTAAAACTCAAAACAATTGCATTATAAAAAACTAAAAACCAGCTTTATAATACACATAAACTAATGCAATGCTTTAAATAAACAACAATACTTCCTATACCATGGCAGAATTTATTAATATAATTATAAAACACTGATTAATAATTAATAAAGCAATATATATAAACTAATAGTTTAAGGATATTCCTACATTTACAAACATAAACTCTGAATTCAGGGATGTAAAAAAGATATATTTCATAAATTTTTATGATTTACAATATTAATTTGTAAAATATTTTTGTAATTTTACATTGTTGAAAACATTTTAGCTAAAATATCCCTGTATGAATGAAAGAATAAAAGTATTATTAGAAAAACTAAACCTTACTGCTTCACGATTTGCTGATGAAATCGGTGTTCCAAGGTCAACCATATCTCATATTATTTCAGGCAGAAATAAACCTAGCCTTGATTTTATTACTAAAATTATTGATAGGTTTAATAGTGTTAATATAGAGTGGGTAATTTTCGGACATGGAGAAGTATTTAAGGATGCTAAATTAAAAAGTGGTGAAATGGATGATGATAAAATAGATAAATATCCAACTCAACCTGAAAATAAAACACAACATAGCACTTTTGAAGAGCAAGAAAAACAATCAAGTGATTCTTTTAGCAATACAATTCCATTCCCTGAAGAAGAAGAAAGCCCAAAAAGTCAAAAATCAGAAAGGATAAAAGAACCTGATGATGAAAAGAATACTAAAAGTGTTGAAAAACAAACTAAGACTCCTGTAGAAGAAATACAAACTACCGGGCAATTATCCGTTGAAATTGAAAGAATAGTAATATTTTACAAGAATAATACATTTACAGAATATGTAAATAGGTAATAGTATTATTTATATTTAATACCTTTCAAATGCAGAGAAAAAGAAACTGCATTCAAGCGTAGCAGCCTCATCTGAATCAGAGCCATGAACAGCATTAGCTGGTAGTTCTGTTCCAAATAAGTGCCTTAAAGTTCCGGGTGCTGCTTCTTTTGGATTAGTTGCTCCCATCACTTTTCTATATTCTTCAACTGCATTTTCTTTTTCAATTATTGCAGCTACGATAGGGCCGGATGTCATAAAGGCAATTAATGCATCATAAAAAGGCTTACCTTTATGCGCTGAATAAAAGATTTCTGCTTGTGCAACAGTTAGTTGAATAAATTTCATTGCTGATAACCTGAAACCCGATTCATGTATTTTTGCTAAAATTGGAGCTGTATAGCCGCTTTTTACTGCACTTGGCTTTATTATAGCCAATGAAATTTTACCTTTATTCATTTTTTAACTAATTAATATGTACTTTACTTTACAATTTGTTAAATTAATAAAAAATGATTTATGTTATAAACTTATTTTTTAAAAATATTGGCTATAAGTTGATTTGTGATTTAGTTGAAGTAGAGTAATTGATTAATTACAACAAGAAAGTCAATGCTTTAGATAAGAAAAAATCCTTAATATTATAAAAACAAAATAACGAATGTTTTTTTTACCTTTGTTTATATGAAACCCTCATCTACTAAACATACACAAAAGTGCATGTGTAAACATGAGGGTTCCATCGGGATAAATTGAATAGATGAATACGCATAATACTAATATTCAATTTGATAACACTAATTTACATAGATGAAAATGCCGTTGTTAAATACAAAAACATCAGATTTAGTTAAAAGTTACTTACAAGATAAATCAAAAAAAGTAGCCATAATTACTCATGTAAACCCTGATGGGGATGCAATAGGGTCATCACTGGGACTTTTTGAATATTTAAAGAATATTGGGTTTTTAACGGTAAGTCCTGTTGTGCCAAACGATTATGCTTCATTTTTAAAATGGATGCCCGGAAACAGGGAGATTATTAATGCAAATGATAGCACTGATTCGGCAGAAAAAGTATTGCTTGAAGCGGATGTAATATTTTGCCTTGATTTTAATCACCCTGACAGGTCAGGCAAGCTTGGTGAAGTATTTATAAAAACAAAAGCTATCAAAGTTTTAATTGACCACCACCCTCAACCTGAAGAATCGTTTTTTGACCTTGTAATTTCTGATACTGAGGTTTCCTCAACTGCAGAATTATTGTTTATTTTAATAAACTCAATTGATAATGATTTAAGCTACATCAACACTAATGTGGCTACTTGTCTTTTTGCAGGTATTCTTACTGATACCGGTGCTTTTAGTTATGCCAGCAATAATCCCCAAACATACATCATAGCTGCCTCTTTGATAGAAAAAGGTGTGAATGCTCTTGATGTTAACAGAAAAATTTATGATACATACTCTGAAAACCGCTTAAGGCTTTTAGGTTATTGCTTAAGTGATAAGCTGACAGTTTTGCCAAATAAAAAAGTTGCTTATATTAGTCTTAGCAAAAAGGAACTTGAAAAGTATGGCCACAAAGAAGGAGATACCGAAGGAGTGGTAAACTATGCGCTAAGTATTGAAGGGATTGAGCTTGCTGCCTTTTTTATGGAGAATAATGATGAGATTAAAATCTCGCTTAGGTCCAGGCACTCTATTGATGTTAATAAAATTGCCCGAACACACTTTAATGGTGGTGGACACGTTAATGCTTCAGGTGGCAGGGTTAAAACAGGACTGAAAGATGCAATCGCAAAATTTGAAAAAATTTTTGAATCTGATAACATTATAAATAATACTTGAAATATATTATGAATAAAACCAAAATATTGTTTATACTTGTATTAATCATTAGCTGTTTGATTTTTGCATGTTCAAATGATAGTAATGAAAAAAATAAACTTCCGGACAGAAAAACCATAGAAGAAGTTTTAATGGGAACCAATATTCTAATGTTAGAAGTTGAGGATGAGGATATTGATGATTTTGTAAGAAGGTATGGCTGGGATGTTAACAAAACCGGTAGTGGGTTAAGATATGATATCTACCATAAAGGTGATGGTGAAAAAGCTAAAGAAGATCAAACAGCAGTTATTAATTATAGTGTAAGATTACTAACAGGTGATTTGATATATTCTTCAAAAGAAGAAGGAGAGAAATTATTCAGAGTTGGCAGAGGCGGTGTTGAAAGTGGCCTGGAAGAGGGAATTCTGAAGATGAGAGTTGGTGATAAAGCTAGGTTTATTATGCCTCCTCATCTTGCGCATGGCTTCCCGGGTGATGGAATAAAAATACCTAAAAGAGCAACTATTGTTTATGATGTTGAATTAATTGGCCTTAAATAGTTTATTTATAGGCGATTTTACAAAGTTGAATTTTATATACATTTTAAATATTTGAAATTATGAAAGTACCTGCTACATTTATTCTGTTAATATTGTTTATTACATTATTAAGTGCAAATTCTTTGACTGATGATAAATTTTCAGATTATAAAATAACCGATTCAGGCTTAAAATATAAGTTTCATTATAAAGCAGACGGAGAAAATGCTATAGTTGGAAAAATAATCACGTTTGAGATGCTTAACAAAGATGAATACGGAAACATTTTAATGGATACAAGAGGAGAGTATCCATCTGTTATGGAGTTGATAGAGAGTGAATATGAAGGTGATATATATGAAGGCCTTGCTATGATGTCTGTTGGTGATAGTGCAACTTTTATTGTGGATGCAAGAAAGTTTTACAGCATTACCGCAAAAATATCAGAAGACCCTTCAAGCATGGTTGAACCGGGTAGCAAACTTTTTATTAATGTTAAAATGGTAAATGTTCAAACGGAGGAAGAATTTGAAAAAGAGCTGATGGAACAAATTAAAAGACAGGCAGAACTTAATGAAATAGCTTTTGAGGAGGAGCAAACCAAATTAAATAATTACCTGGAAGAGCACAATATATCAGAAAAACCACAGGAAAGTGGGCTTATATATATAGAAATAGAAAAAGGTGATGGGCCAAAAGTCAAGCAAGGACAGGACGTTAGAGTTCATTACACTGGAAGATTTATTGACGGAACTGTTTTTGACAGCTCATTAGAAAGAGGTGACCCTATTAGCTTTGCTGTTGGACAAGGCCAGGTTATACCGGGTTGGGATGAAGGCATAATGCTTATGAATGTTGGTGGTAAGGCAAGGTTGATAATTCCAAGCCACATTGCTTATGGAGAACAGGGAGCAGGTAATATTATTCCCCCATTTTCTACTTTAATATTTGATGTTGAGGTTGTTGAAGCAAATTAAGTTAGTTTTTCAGTAATTATTAATATTAATGCTTTGTTGATTTATGCATAGAATAAATGTTATTTGCTCTATATACTGCTTTATAACAATTTTCTTATTGTTGCCAGCTTGTAAAACACTTAGAAGCCCTGCCATAATTGAAGAAACCGAAAGCGGATTAAAGTATTCAGTTATTAAAAAAGGAGATGGAGCAAAACCCGAAGAAGGAGATATTATCACTTTTCATTTTGTTGGAATGCTGGAAGATAATACAGAAATTGAAAACACCAGAAGACAAAACAGGCCGGTATCTGTCAGGTTTGGAACCAACCAATTTATTGAAGGCTTAAATGAAGGTTTGGCGATGATGCAAGGTGGAGACATCTACAGGTTTGTTATTCCTCCTGAACTTGCTTATGGCGAAAAGCAGGTTGGAAAAGTTGAGCCGGGCTCAACCCTTATATATGAAGTTGAACTTCTTGATGTTAAGCCGGGAATAAAAGTAATTGAACCAAAAAAGGAAACAGTAAAAAAGACAAAAACTCCCAGTGGGCTTGAGTATTCAATATTTGAAAAAGGAAAAGGCGCCAGAATATTTGAAGACATGGTTGTGAAGTTTAATTATGTTGGTTTTTTTGGCGATAATGTGGTGTTTGACTCATCTGTTGAAAGGGGAAAACCACTGGAAGCTAAATTAGGTGACAGGACTTTAATCAAAGGATTGGAAGAAGGATTAACATACCTTCATGTTGGTGACCATGCAAGGTTTTGGATACCTTCAGAATTAGCCTATGGAAATAGGGGTAGGGGTATAATACCACCGGATACAGACCTTGTTTTTGATATCGAGGTTTTAGAAGCCAAAGAAGTACCTAAACCAACTCCTTTTGATGTTTCGGGACTGGATACATTGTGCACCGATAGCGGGCTACAGTATATAATTGTAAAAGAAGGATATGGGGATAAACCCGAACCCGGACAGGTTGTTAAAGTTCATTACTCAGCATATCTTCCAAATGGGTACATGTTTGATTCTTCATTGCAAAGATCTGATGAGTTTAGAGTAATTGCAGGAAAAGGCCTTATGATAAAAGGATGGGATGAAGGCATATTGCTTATGAACAAAGGTGCAAAATTCAGGTTTATTATTCCATATTACCTGGCTTTTGGAAGCAGGAGGTTTAATAATGTTCCTGCATATTCTACGGTTATTTTTGACATTGAACTAATTGATATTGAATATTAATATTAAACAACGTTAATCATTATGATAATTTCGCAAGTTACTTGGACAGCAAACCCGGAAATATTCAGCATTGGTATGCTGTCAGTCAGATGGTATGGTTTATTCTGGGCATTAGCTTTTTATATAGGATATGAAATTCTGCTCAGAATATTTAAAAGAGAAAAAGTTGCCACTAAAGAACTAGAATATTTACTTATTTTTATTGCTGTTGGTAGTGTTATTGGAGCAAGGCTGGGGCATTGCATTTTTTATGACTGGTGGTACTATAAAGATAACCTTTTTGAAATCTTGTTTATTTGGAGAGGTGGCCTTGCAAGCCATGGCGGAGCAATAGGCATTATAATAGCATTGTTTATATTCCAGAAATATAAAAGCAGCAAAAAAACAATATGGACATTAGATAGAATTGTTATTCCCATTGCCCTGGCTGCCGCTTTTATCATCGCCTTCCTGGCGGTCATCGCGATACAGTATCGCCGCCTGCTGATGCGGGCCCGAGAAACCCGATCACAGCTCAAGGTGCGCGACGAAGAAGCC
>PWND01000027.1 GCA_003557965.1 Bacteroidales bacterium
CAGGCAGATTATGTGAAGAGCCAGTGTTTGTAATTATTAACGCAGGTCTGGCATCAACAATTATCCGGGAGTGTCTTTCGGTAGGATCTTCGGGATTAAGAGGAAGATATGCAGCTCCCGTTTTAAGAATCGCATAAATGCTTATAATCATTTCAATTGAACGATCAAGGCAAATCGCAACCTTATCCTCCGTTTTTACACCCAAGCATAGCAGGTGATGCGCAAACCGGTTTGCCTCTTCATTTAACTGACGGTAAGTTAAAGAATATCCCTCCCCCATTAAAGCTATTGCTTCCGGCGTTTTTTTAACCTGTTGTTCAAATTTCTGATGTATACAAAGATCTTCATCAAATTGATGCTCTGAGTCATTCCATTCACAAATCATCCGGGTCTCTTCATCTGAAAGAATATCCGTTTCAGAAGTTGGAACATCCGGATTCTCAATCAAGGATGTGATGATTGTTCGATAAATGTCTATAAATCTTTCTACTGTACTTTCTTTGAAAAGTTGGGTTGAATATTCCAGATAACCACTGAATCCATCTTTTTGCTCCCACATGGTAAAAAACAAATCAAGTTGTGCACCCTCCTTTTCAACCACCAGAGATTGTATGTCAAGCCCATTTAATCCAAGCTGCATTGGTGGTTGAAATGTAAACCCTGCCTGTAAAATTGAATCTGCGCTATTGTCTCGTAATAAATCATTTATTATCAGAAAGGGAACCTCTTGTTTGCTGTTTGCTTTAAGTAAAGATTGACGAATCTGCAATAAAATCTCACTCCCTGTCACTCCTTCATGAAAATTTGCCAAAATAGGAACTATGTTAACAAAACACCCAAAGGTCTCAGAGAATTCAACCTTTCTCCTGTTTGTCAAAGGAACTCCAATGATGATATTTGTTTTACTGCTTAGCCGGTTTAAAAATATTGAATAAGCTGCCAAAAGCACAGTAAATGAATTAACCGATTGATCCCTGGCAAACCTGTTAACCTGCATTGATATATTTGTGTCCAGCTCAAAGTATTTACTTTTGCCAGCAAGATTGTTCACTTTAGGTCTGGGATAATCCGGCGCAACTTCCAGGATCTCTGGTACTTCAGGAATCGCCTGTTTCCATTCTTGTATCTTTCTCTGTGCCTTGTCCGTGGAAAGCCAGGTATTGAGCCAAATGGAATATTCCGAATACTTACTCGCCGGCGGTAGTTTAATCACTTTTTCTCCTGATGAAAATATATTATAGAACTCAGTCAATTCTCTTTCAAAAAGCTGTCTTGACTGGAGATCTATTATAATGTGATGAAAGACAATGGTAAGTAGAGAAATATTGTTATTAAACAGAAATAGTTTAATTCTGAATAATGGCCATACGGTTAAATCGAATCTGCCATGAGCTTCTTTCAGAATTTGTTCATTTGCTGAATTGATATCATAAGATTTTTGCAAATCTATTATCTTGATTTTATAATAAAGTTGTTTGTTATCTTCTATCCTTTGGTATACTTTATCATGCTTCTCGCAAAAAGAAACTCTTAGTGCTTCATGCCTTTGGATGATGTGGTTAATGGCACCCTCTAATGCGGAAAGGTTTATTTCACCCTCTATTCTTAGCGCTGACGGTATGTTATATGCAGTATTGTTTGGAAACAACTTCTGTAAAATCCAGAACTGCTCCTGGATACTGGAGATCTCAAATAGCTCCTGATTTGTACTGTGTTGTGTTGTCACCCTATTTCCTGCATCGAAAATATCAGTTGCAACCAAGGGATCTGTTTCCAATACTTTACCGATAATATCATTTAAGCTATATGTCTGCAAAATACCCGAAATACTCACCGTTTTCTGAAAATTTGTCTGAATAATGCTGCTCAAATCTGCAGCGGCAATTGAATCTATATCGATATCGCAAAACTTATCGTCTCCTTCCACAATTAGAGCCTCATCTATCATTATTCTTTTTAAGTGACCTACCAAAAAAGACCTTATTGCATCTTCTTGGTCCTCTTTAGTTAAACCACTTAGATTATCTGTGATGAACTTATCTACCTCATTCACAGAATCCTTGCCGGAATCTGTCTCACAGTCATTTTGTGTCAAACTCTTTTCACCACAAATTGCAAATAACTGCCTGTATATTACATGATCAGGGTCTTCTAACATTCGGTACCAACCTTCGGCCAATGCATCAAGAGTCTCCCGATTAAGAAATCCTTCACTTACCAGGCTTTTTGAAATATTTACGCTTTCAGCCTGGAGCATGACATTATCCCCGACAATATTGCTGTGAACACTAATTACTTCAAACTGTATATTGGAAAAACTGGTTTTTTTTAAATATGCAGGGATTTGTCTGCCAATTAATGGATTACCCCCTTCTGAAAACCTTGACCGGCAATATGCACTATACATCTCATCAAGTTCCGGAATTACAGGATATGTAAGCAGATGATAAGCAAAATCATTGCTGACTATGACCAATTTCCCACCTGGCTTTAAAACCCTCCATAATTCTTTAAAAGCATCTAACGGCGATTGAAGATGTTCAATAACCAACCTG
>PWND01000168.1 GCA_003557965.1 Bacteroidales bacterium
GTGTGGGAAAGAGGAAGTTTTTTTCTTAATTGGAGTCTTTTTGGCAAAACTTTAGATCTTGACGGAACTTCCGTAAGATCATATAATACAGAGTGGGATATAATCAAGCTGACAGATGATTTTTTAATTATTTCAAATGATATAGACGGGGGCCTCATGTACAAAGAATTTATTAAAAGAAGCAATTAATCAAAAAATTATATATACATTTACACGCTAGTTTTCATGGTTGCAAAGGGAGAACCGATAATGCTTCTCAGCATGGTTTTCCCTTTCTTTTTTAAATTAGCAGATATACTTCAGATATTTTTCGATGGCTAAAACTAAAACTGCGTTTTTTTGCAGCAACTGCGGAGCACAATCAGCAAAATGGATAGGAAAATGCCCTTCTTGCGGTGAGTGGAATACCTATAATGAAGAGGTAATAAGAAAAGAATCTTCGCCGGGAAAGTCCGGAGTTCCGAAAAGATCTTCTATTTCTGCTCCATTAGCTTTAAGTTCAATAGAAAGTAAAGATGAGTTAAGGTTTTCGTCAAAGATTACAGAGTTTGACCGGGTATTAGGTGGTGGAATAGTCCCCGGAGCATTAGTGCTTGTTGGTGGGGAGCCGGGTATTGGAAAGTCTACGCTAATGCTTCAGTTGGCATTGCAACTAAACAATATTACAACGCTATACATTTCCGGCGAAGAAAGTCCGGTTCAAATAAAAATGCGAGCCGAGCGTCTTGGTTTAAGAGATTCATCATGTTTAATTCACACTGAAACGGACACATCACTAATTTTTGAACAAGTAGACGCAATAAACCCTGATATTATAATTATTGACTCAATTCAAACGCTAACCAGTCCGGATATTGACAGCTCTGCAGGAAGTATCTCACAAATCAGAGAATGTGCCTCAGAGTTTCAGAAGTATTCAAAAGAGACATCTACACCTGTGTTTTTAATTGGCCATATAACTAAAGAAGGATCACTGGCCGGTCCAAAAATTCTAGAACACATGGTTGATACTGTTCTGCAATTTGAGGGCGACCATAACAACATTTACAGAATTTTGCGGGCTGTAAAAAACCGCTTTGGCAGCACATCAGAGCTGGGGATTTTTGAGATGCGATCTTCAGGTTTACGAGAGGTCATCAACCCCTCAGAGATGCTACTTTCGCAAAGAGATGAGCCATACAGCGGAGTAGCAGTAGGGGCAATAATAGAAGGTGTTCGTCCAATTATGATTGAAACACAAGCCCTTGTTAGCTCAGCAGCATATGGTACGCCTCAGCGTTCGTCAACAGGTTTTGACTTAAGACGATTAAATATGCTTCTTGCTGTTTTGGAAAAAAGATGCGGGTTCAAGCTTGGGATAAAGGATGTGTTTCTAAATATTACCGGTGGGCTGAAAGTTAGCGACCCTGCTGCAGATCTTGGTATAATATGCTCTATTTTATCCTCAAGCGAAGACATGCCAATTAGCACAAAAGCTTGTTTTTCGGCAGAAGTAGGCTTAACCGGAGAACTCAGACCTGTAATGAGAATTGAACAAAGAATTGCTGAAGCAGAAAAGCTTGGATTTAATGAGATTTTCATTTCCAAGCATAACATAAAAGGGCTTGAAAAACAATTCAAATCTATAAAGATACATCCGGTTCAAAAGGTCGAACAAATATTTGCTCTTTTATTCGGTTAACAGCTATATGTTTCCTGACAATATTTCTGTGTATTTTTCAGTATTTTTGAGCGTTTCAACAGCAGTAAGCACATCAATATCATCACCCAGGGATGCTTTAATACGGCCTCTTACAAAATAGTATCTGCCAATAATTTCATCTTTTAATAACATCTTTATTTCATCGCTATGAGTAAAAATATCTTTAGCCTTTGTTTTTTCTACTTTCTTTTCTAGGTTAGCAATGTGTTCTTCGAGCAAGTGGTAATAGTCGTCTTCTTTTGCTGCCTCAATAATTCTTTCTATTTGTTTTTCGCTTGATGTTTTATAGGAAAGATCTCCTTGGTTTACAAACTCAATAAAGTCGTTATAAATTTCCTCAGCAATTTCAAAAACATCCGGCTTATCAATGCTTTCATTATTATGATAGAATTTATTAGCATAATCAAAAACAAAGAACTGTCTCATCAGGGCAATTGTAATACTTGCCGGATAGGGTTTTTCTGTTTGTAAATCAGGTTCAATACCTCCACCATCATAAACAATTCTTCCATTTTTAGTTTTAAATTCGATTTTTAATGAGTCCGGAATTTCAGCTACGCTTCCGTCTTCATGTCTTTTTGCATAGTCAATTGCCTGAATGCACCTTCCACTAGGGATATAATACTTAGCTACTGTAACTTTAAGCTGAGTATTATATGCAAGGGGCACAATGTTTTGCACTAGTCCTTTGCCAAAAGTTCTTTCTCCAATTACAACGCCCCTGTCAAAATCCTGGATTGCACCTGCAACTATTTCGGCCGCGGAAGCACTACCTCTGTCAATCAGTACAGCAATT
>PWND01000169.1 GCA_003557965.1 Bacteroidales bacterium
GCTGGTGGTCAACTTTTTCGTAAGTGGATATGTTGACCTTCAATGCGACAGATGCCTGGGTGATTATCCTCAGGAAGTTAAGTTAGACAACCGGCTTATTATTAAGTTTGGAGGTGAATATGTTGAGCAGACTGATGAAATAATTATTATACCTGACACACAGCAGGAAATAAATGTTTCGCAGTATGTTTTTGAATTTATTCACCTGGCTTTGCCGGCAAAAAAGATACATCCGGGTGGTGTTGGAGACAGAATGAACTGTGATGAAGATATGCTAAGAAAACTTGAAGATCATTCTCATGGTGGTAATCAGGATAATAATAAAGGACATGATTCCAGGTGGGACGATCTTAAAAACATAAAATTTGATTAAAAATAACTTGTTAAAAATTATATAGATATGGCACATCCAAAGAGTAAAATTTCAAAAACACGCAGAGACAAAAGGCGCACCCATTATAAAGCTACTGAACCTGCTATTACAAGCTGCTCAAACTGTAGCTCTTACAAGCTTATGCACAGAGTTTGCCCGGAATGCGGTTATTATCGCGGGCAAGTTGCAATTGAAAAAACAACCACTGTGTAATCCTGAATTGAATAAAACATAATCTGACATTCAATTAGAAGCTTATGAAGATAGGTTTAGATGTAATGGGTGGTGATAATGCCCCTGAAGCAACCATAGGAGGTGCATTGCTGGCAATTAGTGAGTTAGCTGATGATGACAGCATTGTCCTGTTTGGTAACGAAGAAATCATCAAAAGTGAAATTGAAAAACAAGGTGGCAAAACTGATGACTTTGAAATAGTAAATGCCTCCCAGGTTATTGATATGGGCGATTCACCCATAAAAGCTTTTACAAATAAACCCGATTCTAGTATATCCAAAGGGTTTCGTAGCCTGAAACTGGGGGATATTGATGCCTTCTCAAGTGTTGGAAACACCGGGGCAATGGTGGTGGGCTCCATTTATAGTATAAACCCAATCCCCGGCATAATCAGGCCTGCTACAACTTCTATTATTCCCAAAGAAGATGGTGGCAGTGGAGTATTAATTGACGTTGGAACAAATCCTGACACTAAACCTGATGTATTATACCAGTTTGGAATACTGGGAAGCATTTATGCTGAGCATGTGTACAAAATTCCTAATCCGAAAGTAGGGCTCTTAAATATTGGCAGCGAAGGTGAAAAAGGGAATCTGCTTACCCAGTCAACATACAGGTTAATGAAAGGGACCAAAGATTTTAATTTTATTGGTAATGTAGAAAGCAGAGATCTGTATAAAACCGGAGTAGTGGATGTTGTTGTTTGCGACGGCTTTGTTGGTAACATTGTTTTGAAACAAATTGAAACAATGTATAGAATGCTGGTAAAAAGAAACCTTTTAGACGACTACCTTAAAAGGTTTAATTATGAAAACTATGGCGGAACACCTATTTTAGGAATTAATTCAACAGTATTAATAGGGCATGGAATATCAAATAATGTTGCAATTAAGAATATGTTGCTTCTGTCGAAAGATGTTTACCATGCGAAAATACAGGAAAAGATTTCTGATGCAATAAGTAAGTTTAATGCTTTAAAAGGAAACAACGCTGAAACTGAGTAAGTTTTAATAATATAAAGAACTTAATAATGGCTAATATAAAAGCAGCAGTTACTGCTATCCAAGGACATGTACCTGATTATGTACTTACAAATCAGGAAATAGAAAAAATGGTAGATACTACTGATGAGTGGATTACAACGCGTACCGGTATAAAAGAAAGACGCCTTTTAAAAGGTGAAGGTAAAGGTACCTCCGATATGGGTGCTGAGGCAGTTCGCAAGTTACTCGAGAAGAAAAATATTGACCCATCCGAAATTGATCTGTTGATTTGTACAACAGTTACCGGGGATATGGCTTTCCCGGCTACAGCAAATATCATATCCGATAAAGTAGGTATTAAAAACGCCTTCAGCTTTGATTTAAGTGCTGCATGCTCGGGTTTTATCTATGCGCTTGTAACTGGTGCTAATTATGTTAGTTCAGGAGTATATAAAAAAGTAATTGTAGTTGGTGCCGACAAAATGTCTTCAATTATTGATTATACTGACAGACAAACCTGTGTTATCTTTGGAGATGGTGCCGGAGCAGTACTACTTGAACCTACAACAGAAGATGTAGGAGTGATGGACCATAAATTTGGCTCTGACGGCTCAGGAAGAGTGCATTTGCACATGAAAGCAGGCGGCTCTTTAAAACCGGCATCTCATGAAACTGTTGATGCTAAAGAACATTATGTTTACCAGGAAGGCCAGGCTGTATTTAAGTTTGCAGTTACCAGGATGGCTGATATTTCTGAAGAAGTTATGAGAAATAATAACTTGTCCGGTGAGGATGTTAAATATCTCGTTCCTCATCAGGCTAACCTGAGAATTATTGAAGCAACTGCCCGCAGGACAGGAATCCCTATGGACAGAGTAATGCTGAATATTGATAAATACGGAAATACTACAAACGGCACAATTCCATTATGCCTGTGGGATTACGAATCTAAACTTAAAAA
>PWND01000274.1 GCA_003557965.1 Bacteroidales bacterium
AAAAATACACTGGAAGAAATCCATAATCGTGGTATGAAAGCATATTTCTATACGGGTGTTTTTGGCACTGAAAATCTTAATCTGTCCAAATCATTTATATCATTTGCGCAAAGAGACAAGCTTGGTAATATTTTAAGCTATTCTGGTAAAGGCCTTGCTAGTGCTATGATGTGCCCTGCTTCTGAGTATATAGACAGTGTTATTATACCCAGATTGATTGACAGAATGCATTTGGCACGTTTTGACGGGCTCTTTTTTGATATTCCCTGGATCATGAAATCCGGATGTTATTGCTTAAATTGTAAAAATCTAAAAGATGAGGGTGCTGATAATGCTGCTATAGTAAGAAACGCTTTGATAATGATTGTCTCAGCTCTGAAAAAAGAGTTTCCTTCCATCAATATTTGTGTCAATGCCAGTGCACCAACTATTCACAATAATCACTTTAGTGGAGGCCATATTGATAATCTTACGGGTATTTTCGATGAGTATCTCACAGAGTGGAGCCCATATCGCTGGAAGCAGAATGTATCGGTTGTAACCCGTTGCATAAGGTATGCCGGAAAAACAGTAACAGGCAGATTGGTCCATGCTACAATTGCAACCAATATACAGGGAAAGATGTACACACATCAGCAATATGTAAAATTATTCGAAGCCATATTAGAAGGGGGCGCAACACCGCGCCTGGGAATTGGGTTTCCCCCTGAACAATTGAAGATTATTGGTGCAGCATGGAGGGAAGCAAAGGCGCTGATTACACATGGCCGTCTTTTTCCATTGCGTTGAAATCTTTTTCCATCTGTTTGAGGGGTATAGGTGACTTAAGAAGATTTCTGAGCAAAGCAATAAATCCCAACCTGTCGGAGTTAGAATGCACGTTATAGAGCCTTGTATTTCGGATCTTCATAATCATCACAAATCATTTCCCCGGGATCAGGTAAGTTTTCAATCTCCAATTGATATCCCTGACCAATAACATCCTGGACTGAATTTAGCTTGCAATGCCATCCAAAAACTGTTTGTTTTGCTAAAGTGGATACATCTGCGACAGTTCTTAAATTTACCTGGTTTCTCCTTACTTTATATGTTTAAGCACTTCTTTCTTTTTATTTTTGTAAAAATCTTTTATTTCTTCATCTTTACCATATATTATAATCAATCTTTTCAGCGCAAATAACTGCCCTTTCATGTCACCCACTTTCTCGGCCAATAACAGAGCTTCAATTGCTGGTTTATCAGCATCTTTAAAATTGCTATAGCTCAATAATGTACTTTTAAAAATAAGGCTTATCTGCAATCTTCTCCGATCCCCTAATGTTTTTTTTTATCCTGATAGACTCATCGTTAAATCTAATGGCATCATCATTTAAATTATGGTAGGATAATATTCTTGCATGAGTATCAAGGCATCTGGCTGCAAAGCTACCGGAATATTTTTTGTTAAAGTTTTTTATTACTTTATAACTCCAAAGTATTGCTTCATTATAGTTTCCAGCAAATGAATATGCCGAGGCCAGCCTATGGAAAATAATTACTTCAAGCCTGTTGTCTTTTCCATTTAATTTTAGCATTGCTGAAATGAACTTGCAACAAAAAAATGGAAAAAAAATTAAGTTTTAAGCTGCAATATTTTCTTTTTTGAATTCCATTTATCAAGATTAGTTTATGTAACTTTTTAAAAAACAGTTTATGCAAAATAAACGTATATGCATTTTCACAAATAAAACTTTAACAAACCGACCTGGAGTTTTCATTTTTTAGGCACAATAAATCCAATTACTGTCCTTATTTTATCCATTTCCAGCGGTATTTACCATATTCCACAATTCCATAAGCTGTTTATGAATTGCATTACTTTGAACCAAAGGCTCAAGTATTTTTTTTGTTTCTGAAAGCCATTTGTGTCTTTCATTTGTATCGCATACGTTATGTATTTGCCAACAATCATAGGCAAGCCAGATTTTATAATTAAAATTACCAGGATCCTGACTGCAAAGGTTCTTTGTTATTAATAATGATTTATTATAATTATTCAAGGCCTTCTTGATTTCACCAATTTTCTCGTAAACTTTTCCTGCTTCATGAAAGCTTACCGAATTTGCTCTTTTCAAATAAATATTTTGACTTAATGAGCTGTCTGTTTTTTTTGTGATTAATAAACTGTTCTCAAAATAATCCAGTGCCTTTTTTAATTCGTTTTTTTTCGCATAAACTTTCCCCAAATTATTGTAGACCAGAGATAAATATATAGTGTAAAAATGGTTGAGTGGGTAATGTTCTATCAGCATTTTTATTATATCCTGAGATTTGTTAAAGAACTTCATTGCTTTATTTAATTGATTTAAATCTAAATAAATTCTACCCAAATCTTGACAAGCAAAGGAAAGGTTTACCGAAAAGTCTGTTCTGTCTGGATTGTTATAGCTCAAGTTTTTAAGTATTTTTATTGACTCTTCGAAGCATTTCAGCGCCTTTTTTGATTCCCCCATAAATTCGTAACAATACCCTATATTTCCAAGACCAAATGATTTTTCACAGCAATAGTCTTCGAATTCCGGGTCAATGGCTAATAGATTTTCTGTTACTTCCAGAGATTTTTCATACAATTTTAAAGCTTCTAAAACATTGCCTTTGTCCATATTGTTATGACCTACATAATTTAAACATATTGAGAAATCTTGTAAATAGTCAGTTTCTTCAGGCTCAATTTCAATAAGTTTTTTCATTATTTTCAAACTTTCTTCATTAAGCCTCTCTGCCTTATGTCGCTGTCCTGTATCTTTGAGTAATTTGGCTACATTGTTGGAAGATATTGATAGACAATATAGGTTTTGACTATTGTTTGGTTCGAGAGCAACAAGCTTTTCATCCGAGTTTAAAGATATCCTGTAAAACTCCAGCGCTTTTAAGTTTTGACCTATATTTTCATATATTTTTCCCACATTAGAAGAACACTCTGATAAACCATCCCAATATTTGGTTTCGTTTGGATAAAGAGTTATTAGTTTTTCCCATATTTGTAGAGATTTTTCATAATAATCTTTAGCTTCTAAATCTTCATCAATGTTTTCATATCCTTCTGCAACCGATCTATTGATATCTGCCCAATGGTAAAGAATGTCTATATTTTCCGGCTCATGGGCAACCAAGGCTTCTGTTACTTTCAGGTCTTTTTCAAAGAATTCCAATGCCTTTGCATCCTCACCCATATCTTTATAAATATTCCCCACATTATGATAACTCACAGAAAGGTCACGGAGAAAATCTGTCCTGCCCGGTTCAAGGGCTACCAGGTCTTCACTTATTTTCAGGTCTTTTTCAAAGAATTCCAATGCCTTAGCGGCCTCACCCATATCTTTATAAATATTCCCCACATTATGATAACTCAAAGAAAGGTCACGGAGAAAATCCGCCCTGCCCGGTTCAAGGGCTACCAGGTCTTCCCTGACATTCAGGTCTTTTTCAAAGAATTCCAATGCCTTAGCGGCCTCACCCATATCTTTATAAATATTCCCCACATTATGATAACTCACAGAAAGGTCACGGAGAAAATCCGTCCTTCCCGGTTCAAGGGCTACCAGGTCTTCCCTGACATTCAGGGATTTTTCAAATAATTCCAATGCCTTTGCGCCCTCTCCCATATCTGAATAAACATTCCCCACACTATTAAAACTCACAGAAAGGTCACGGCGAAAATCCGTCCTTTCCGGTTCAAGGGCTACCAGGTCTTCACTTATTTTCAGGGATTTTTCAAAGAATTCCAATGCCTTTGTGCCTTCACCCATCGCTTTATAAATATTTCCCACATTATTCAAACTCACAGAAAGTCCCCGGCGAAAATCCGTCCTTCCCGGTTCAAGGGCTACCAAGTCTTCCATTATTTTCAGTTCTTTTTCAAAGAATTCCATTGCCTTTGGAACCTGATCCATAGATTTATAAATATGCCCCACATTGTGATAACTTATAGAGAGATTTTGGCGGAAATCCATACTGCCAGGTTCATGTGCTACGAGGTTCTCGATTACTTTATATTGTTTTTCAAAGAATTCCAATGCCTTTGTGCCCTGCCCCATATCTGAATAAATCTTCCCCACATTATTATAACAATCCCAAAGATTTTGTTGAAAATCCGTTCTCTTTGGTTCAGATGCTGCCAAGTCTTCCATTATTTCCAGTTGTTTCTCATAGAATTCCAATGCCTTTGGAACCTGACCCATAGATTTATAAATATGCCCCACATTAGCAAAACATACCGAAAGATTTTGGCGAAAATCGGTTCGTTCTGGTACATGTTCCACCAGGTCTTCCATCACTTTCAGTGCTTTTTCAAATAACTCCAATGCCTTTGTACCCTCACCCATGTCTGAATAAATATTACCTACATGATGGTAACTCGCAGTAAGATTTTGCCGAAATCCCAATATCCATGGTTTTATTTCTACAAGATCTTCCAAGGTGTGCATCATTTTCTCATAGAATTCCAATACCCATCTGCTAAATCCTTTATTTTGGAATGCATTTCCCTGATTATAGAAAAAGAGACTAAGCCGTTGTTTGTTGTTGGCGCACTCAGATAGTGTGTGCAATGTGTTTTTAAGCAGGATTTCGTTTTCTGCCTTTTTGCTCTTTACTACATATTCCACCAAAGTATTTAATGTTTGCTCACATTTTTCAAATATTGCATATTCGGCATTAAAGATTTGCAACATTTGGTTGTTTAATGACTTTTTCATGCCGGCTTTATAAATATGCACCAGGGCAAATCGCAGGGCATATTCATCGGCTTCTTCAAAGGTATCGGGGTCGTCAAACAGCTCTTCAAGCAAGCGGTCGTGTGCTTCAGCCATTTGCTGTTCGGCATCATCAGGGTCAATATAAAAGCTTTCACTTGCCCGTGGGTTGCCCAGCCAGTCAATCAGCGATTTATGAAAGGGTTTAACTTTGCCGTCGTTTACCGGAAAAAACGACCCCGTTTTCAGTAATACTTCGTTTAGTGCCCTTTTCGTTATTCCCAATAGTTTGCATACATGATTAATTGATATGGGCCCAATGGCGGTGCTGAGTATTTCAAGCACGGGCGCTATTTTTGTATTATAATCTATGCCCGAAAACTTGCGGTTAAAGGAATTTAGAAACAGGTTGCCCATACCTTTTGGAAATGCTTCGGGCTTATTAATATCAACAATTTTGTTTTTTATATCGTTGCTAATTTCTACTGCATACAAAAAATTTCCTTCACAGTTGTTTATTATACTTTCAATTGCTTTGCTACGCAAGGTTTCATCAAAGTCAGATAGTTTTTCCTGCAAAAACAATTGTATGTCTGCCATATTTTCATCGGCATTGGCATCTATGTAGCGAGGGTTAAACTTATTTAATTGCGCAAGCACATCGTTTTCGGGTCGGCTGGTAACTATAAGGCTCAACCAGTGCGGGGTACGCTGAAACTCATCGGCTATAAGCGAAATAAGTTCGTTTTGATTGTTTTCTGCATTGGCTTCATCCACTGCATCAATAAGTATAATATAGCGTTGTCTGCCTCCGTCAATGCAAGTGTTAAGCGGATTTGCCACTAAATAGCTAAACAATTCTGCAGCATTTTGTTTGTCTAAGTCTTCAATGCCGGGCAATGTTAAAAGATACTTGCGATAATCGGGAAATTTTGTTGCTAATTGAAAAACTATGCTTTTCACGGCTGCCCTTGCATCGCTGTGGGTGGGTTTGTTCCATTCGCAAAAATGGGCACCCACAACTACATCGCCACGCAAGTGTGCCAAATGAGCCGCAAAGGCGCTTTTGCCCACACCTGCATTGGCAAGCAGCACAAATATCCTCGAAGTATCTGAATATGCGCTTCGCCAGTCTTCTACTTTGTTGAACAACCATTGCCGTCCGAAAAACCCGCGGTTTAGCAGATCGTTGATGCGGACATGTGATTGTATGGGTTGCAGTATTTTAGCGAGCTTTTCTATTTCTCCGGCAAAGCGTTCGCTTTCATCGCTTTCTACTACTCTTATGATTTCGTTAAGCATTTCGTTAAACCAAGTTTTCCAATGATCTCCGCCTTTTTCATAAAATGTTTTCCAATTGTGCATATCGAGCCATTGTATATGCCCAATGTTCACAGGTGGGTTAACTTCATTTTCCGCTTCAACCAAAATGGTTTGGATGTTTCCGCCTTTAACGCCAATGGCAATGGCAATTTCATCGCGGCAAACGCCTGGATTGCGGGTTGAGTGTTTTGATAAGAAGGAAAGGACTTTGTTACTTTTGGTCAGTCCGTCTGTTATGCTTTGGCGCCAGTCATCGCCGGTTTTAATTTCACTTTTATCGAACCATACGTCGTGCCCGCGGTTTACGAGTTCGCGTTTAATCATTTCTACCAGCTCAGCGTTATGATCGTGCCCGTAGCTTAGGAAGATGTTGAGTTTTGAGGCTTTCTTTTTTATTCGAATAGTCTGCTCACAATCTTCGCAAAAGAATTTCTTATGTTTCTTGCTATAGATAACATTTTCACTTTGGCATTGAGGATTGGTGCAAATAAGTTCTGAAGTTTTCATAATAAAAGGCTTTATATTTTATATTGAAGGTTTACACTGAAAACTTAATGCTCAGGCAAAGACTTTCTTTTGGGTTGTTAATGGCTGAAAGAATACTTATGTGATTCGCTCAAGTTTCATCCCAAGCCTGCCAGCAATTATTCCTATATCACTTAGTGCTTTATCTATATCTTGTCTTGATCGATCCAACTGATCCCAGTCTACAATGTCTTGATGCCAGTTAAGATATTGTTTAAGCTCCTTGTAAAATGCCTTATCTCCCATTGGTTGGCCCTTAGTAAACCCGGTTAGATATTTTTCGGCAACCCAGCGTCTATGCTCCATGATAGCCATTGTTTTGCGTTGATCGTAGGTAACTTCATTGAATTCAAAATGCTCTTCGCCCGGTTTCCCTTCTTTTAATTCCAATCCCAGAAAGCGTAACTTAATAAATAAATGGCGTGCTGCCCATCTGTTCTGGTCTTTTCCGGCATCTGTCAACAGTTCCCAGGCTTTGTTCAACTCAGCTGCATTTAATCCAAGGTATAAGTTATGTATCTGCTTTGCAATGCAATCTGTTAGTTCAGTGCCATTGACCATCATATTTTTGGAAAACACCTCCTTGAACATATTATGCTTTGCTATTTTTAACCTTTTCAGGTAATCCTCCTGATTGTGAAAGATTTCAGAAAAATCCTCCGGATTGCTGTCAGCAATAACTATTGGAGGATGGCCCAGCAATTGGTTTTTTTCTGTTTCTCGAAGTTTTTTGGATAAGTGGTCTGTTTCCAAATAAGCATTGAAAAACAATTGCCTTAATCGTTTGGCCACTATAAAACCGGCTGCGCTGCTCTCCTCGCAGACAAAACCAACCGAAATATCCCTGGCTAATTTTTCAATGCCGCCATTAAATAATGCTGTTTTATTCAATACTGTAAGGTCAATTAATCTCTCTATATCTGGATAGCGGATCTTTATTTGATCGCTCATTTGATCCTGATTACTGCATATCAGGGTGATGCGCAACTTTTTCAACTCGGGGAAATGATATAAATGAGCAGCTTCGATCAGAACACTTAAAGCAAGTTTGCTATCCCCCCAGATTAAAACATGTGTAGGACAATCACCTCTTCCGAATGAGAGTTGGTACTTGTCGGGACTATATAGATCTACGAGTAAAGCGGCAAATCTGGTATAAGCATTAAAAGAACTTATGTCAAGTAAATCTCCTTTTTTATCCTCCAGCTTTTTAAACAGATACTCATTCTCAAATTCTGTAATATTGATAGTGAGGTGCATAGAGCGATCCTGATTTTTCCTTCTTATGGCATTGATCTGATCCTTTCTGCTGTCAAAAATTCCCTGGATGTTTTTAGCAATTTTCAGGTTTTCAAGGTCATTGCCACAGGCAATAAAAGCTTTACCTGCTTTTACTATATTGGCCTTTTGCAGGTTTTTATCAGAATTGGCTTTCCCGATAATAATTTTAACATTTTTCTTTTTCGTGAAATCATTCAGATGACTATTGTCTTTTTTCGATTCGATGATTACAACTTTTTCTTTGTTATCTGAAAATATCTTTGCACGCCTATAGTTTTTTGAGCCAAGCCCGCAAAACACCACATGATCTTTATAAAACCAGCGAATTATTATGGAATCCAACTTACTTTTCAGAAAAGAGTAAAAAACATCCAAAAGAGCCGTAGCCAAAAGCAAGGGTGCAAGAAATCTGGCTATATTCAATGCTAAAGGAATCGGGTCTTGTTCAAAATCATGTTCCAGAAAGAACAACCGAAAAATATCATACAAAATACTGCTAACTCCTCTTTCCACACCCTCAAGGTTGTAATGCTCATTAAAGCCTGTCCAGCCCAACAAAATAATTACGAAGAGCATGAAAGTATAAAAAACGGGTCTTTTTACAGAGATGGGGATTTTTTTCATGGAGTAATAATTTTAGCTAAATGGATTCTTCTTATATATAATCTCCGGAATAACAATAAGGGTATTATTTAAAAACTGAAGCTTCAACATGTTTCTTTATTTTGGCAAAACCTATTTTATGCAGTTTTATTATAAAGCCAAGGAATATAACCAGCAGCACAAGGGCAAAAATTGGATTAACTTCTATAAGTGCATTGCTGTACATTAAAAGGAAATTATAAATTCCATGCGCAAGTATTGCAAATAAAACGCCTTTAAACAAATATTTTGCCTTTTGAGATGGAATGAATTTAGCATGCGCAAAATAATAGCCCATGATAACACCAAAAAGAGCATGGGCAGGCACAGATAATATTGCCCGACCAATGGCCACACCATAGCCCCCCTCAACTACATACAAAATATTCTCGATTAATGCAAAACCCATTGACACAAATACAGCGTAAATTATTCCGTCGAAGTACTCATTGAAATTCTTGTCGCGCCATATCAATAAATATAAAAACAAAAATTTAGATACTTCCTCAGGAACAGCGGCCAGCAGGAAGGCGTTGTAGAATGAAAGCAGAAAGGCATTGTTTGAAAATAGCTGGGCTCCTGGTTGAAAAATAACAGCCAGAAACAAAGCAGGAATAATAGTCAGCACACCGCCACCAAAGGCTTTCATTAGAACTCTGATCGGTTCTTTTTCGTACTTGTCTCTATAGTATAAATATACCATTATTACGACTACCGGAAATATTGAAGACAAAATAAGCAGCATTGGGATAAATAGTTTAGTGGTATAAAAAGGAAATATAAGATAAGAAAACAGATGTGGTTTATTACAGGATATTGGAATAAAAGGTTAATAATATTTCGGGTTTGTTTTCAAAATATCTTCAGATATTTTTCTTTAATACCCTGCATTCGGAGCTTTTGCATCATATTCATTCATCTTTTTTCAGAATGGAATTAAAGATATTAAATAATGTGCGCCGAAAGCAATGAAGTAACCGGCAATAAGGATCAGAAATATCAGCAGGCCTCTCTTTAAAGTGCTTAGGTTCCATAATAGTGCCTTATTGAGTATATTTAGGGTGTATTCCAGGGGCTTATAGTAAAGCTTAAATAGCAATGCCAGTAAAACCAAATATACAGCTTCCTTTAAGCCTTCTATAATTTTGAACGAAGGGATTATCTGAAAGAAGTTTATTATTGATATAATTATGTTGACAAAAGCAAAATTCAATATGGCCGGCAAATAAAAAAGAATGGGTATCCAAATCCACAGCAAGTGACGTTTGCGAAAATTAAAGAATGCAGAAACCTCTTTTTTTTTAAATGAAGGCCAGGCAACAGAGATCAGGGGAATAATGAAAGCCAGGGCGGCAAAAATAAACCCGTCATAGAAATATTCTTTGTTTTGTAATTCTGTAAAAAATATCATGTAAATGGCCAGCACCCCATAAGCAAGGGACCCCAGGGCGTAAGGGAAGCTGATCCAAAACATGGTTTTCTTTGAAGGTTTTTCCAATACCCAGAAGGTGAGTGCCGAAGAGATAAAAATAGTAACCAGGTAAGACAGCACCATTACAAAATATTTTCCATGAAAAGAAAAAATGGCTGCATCTTCCTGAAATTGAAAATCGGGATAATGGATTTCCAGGAATGCTCTAACGGTATAGGCAAAAGCTACGATAAGGATGTAATTGTAAAAGTAATACACAAACAAAGCGAATGTGTTGGTCTTAATTGCTTTCATAATTGCAAGAGTGGAAATAGAAGTGCTATCGAGTA
>PWND01000241.1 GCA_003557965.1 Bacteroidales bacterium
ATCTAAAAGTAAGTTAATTTAAGGTTTTTTGCCAACAAGTTAAGCCTTTATTATTACTAACGCATCCTTACAGACACAGGGGTTTGCTCATTTTGGCCAAACAGTATCATTCATGAGAAATCTCAAAAGGCAAATATGATATACAAGTTTCGTAAATAGTAAAGCACTATCAACTTTTGCAGTCTAGCTTAAAGCACAGCCAGCCAAAACCATCTTATCATAAATGACGAGATGGCTATACACGGAACATAATACATTGAAAATTACAAGCCCTTGATTAATTCTTTAAAAATCAGGGTAAGTTTGGGTTCAGCGACCTCTGCAACATTTTGAACTTCATCATGCGTTGTTGGTTTGTCGGTAATATCAGGTTCTGCCAGGTTTGTTACTATAGAAATTCCAAAGCATGGAATATTCATGTGCCTCGCTGTAATAACTTCAGGCACTGTTGACATCCCGGTAACATCAGCACCAAGTATTCTGAACATATTGTATTCTGCAGGTGTCTCAAGGGTTGGCCCTGCACTTCCTACATAAACACCTTGCTGGTATTTAATATTATTTTCTTTGGCTATCTGCTTTGCCCGGGCTATTAATTTTGTATCATAAGCTTCGCTCATTTCCGGAAAACGGGTTCCCAACTCATCAATATTCTCTCCTCTCAAAGGGTTCTCAGGAAACATGTTTATATGATCTTTTATTATCATTAAGTCACCAACCTCAAATGATTTATTAAGTCCGCCGGCAGCGTTCGACAAAAACAAAGCTTTAATGCCCAGCATCTTTAATACTCTGACCGGGAAAGTTACTTCTTGCATCGGGTAACCCTCGTAGTAATGAAACCTTCCCTGCATTGCAACAACATTTTTTCCTTCAAGAATACCAAATATCAGCTTCCCATGATGGCCTTCTACTGTAGATACGGGGAAATTAGGGATTTTGCTGTATTCAAACTCATGCTTAACATCTATAGCTTTTACAAGTCCGCCCAACCCGGAACCTAATATTATACCTGCTTCAGGCTTGAAATTTGTAGTTTCCTTTAAAAAGTCAGCAGTTGCTTTAATTTTCTCTATCATAGCTTCGTATTTTAAATGAATTGGTTGATTTAAATTCGTTTTTATCAAAACAAATATACAACTACAACGTATAAAAACAATAACTATGCTATAAATTGTTGGTGAATTTTAATTTAGGCGCAAATTTCACTGATTTATTAAGTAATTTTGCATACGTTTTATATTCCGGGTAATTACTGTTGAGAGATGAACAACAAATTACATTCATTGATTGTTAATCATATAAAACAATATCAGCCATGTTTAATAGGTATTATGTTTTTTTAAAAGTTTTGATAATGTCAGGAATACTTTCGAATAATACAGGATGCAGCCAAGCTAAAGACAGTTATAATGCTGATATAATTATAGCCAATGCATGGGTTGTAACAATGGACGAAAGCTCTCGCCTAATTGAAAATGGTGCTGTAGTAATTTGCAACGACAGTATTTTAGCTGTTGGCAGGTCTGATGATATTTTGTCAAAATATAATGCTCCCCGTATTTATAAAGGCACAAACAGGATAGTAATGCCTGGCCTTATAAACACACACACTCATTCGCCAATGACTATTTTCAGGGGTTTTGCCGATGATTTGCACTTACATGAGTGGTTATATGACCATATTTTTCCCATTGAATCAGAGTTTATCACAAAAGAGAACGTCAGGCTTGGAGCTAAGCTTGCTATTGCAGAAATGCTAATGAGCGGTACAACTACATTTAATGACATGTATTATTATGGTGATGAAATTGCTCATATTGCAGAAAAAGCTGGAATTCGTGCAGTAATAACAGAGGGGTTAATTGATTTTGCTGTACCCAATAGTGAGACTCCGGAACATGGGCTGGATTATACAGAAAGAATGATTAAAAAATGGGCCGGGCATGATATTATTACAATAGGAGTTGCTGCACATGCACCTTACAGTTCTTCAGCCGAGCTTATTCAAAGTTCAAAAAATCTTGCAGAAAAACATAATGTTCCTTTCAATATTCATGTAGCTGAAACACGTAAAGAGTTTGACCAAATTAAAGATGAGCATGGCTTAACACCTGTTGCTTATCTCGACAAATTAGGTGTTCTTTGTGCAAATGTAGTTATGGCACATGCCATACATTTAACTTCCGAGGATATTGAGCTTATTGCAAAAAGAGGAGCCGGCGTTGCACATAACCCGGTTTGCAATATGAAACTGGCAAGCGGTGTTGCGCCAGTGCCGGAGTTTATTGAAGCCGGAGTAAAATTAGGGCTTGGAACTGATGGTGTGGCAAGCAACAACAACCTCGATATGTTTAGCGAAATGAATACAGCCGCCTTATTGCACAAAATTAACAGTAATGACCCCACTGTTGTGGATGCAAAATCTGTTATAGAAATGGCTACTATCGGCGGAGCAAAAGTATTAGGTTTTGATGAAAAAATTGGCTCAATAGAAGTTGGCAAAAAAGCTGACCTCATTTTACTTGAATTGAACAAGCCACATGCC
>PWND01000297.1 GCA_003557965.1 Bacteroidales bacterium
CGCTAAAATATTTGAGGCCGCACGGACTTTGTTTTTGTGGCTATCGGTTTCGATTTACCTTCATGCCGGCATAGGTTTAAGCTGCAGACTGGCGTCTGCAAATCTTTTTACGCTTCATTTCACTTGCATTGTTACCGGGAACCACCCAAGGCCGGTGTGGCTGACTCTGGCGGGTTTGATGATATTATTATTTCTTTTGACCCATCCCCGGCCCTTCCCTACGAATAAGGAAGGGTGTTACGGTCTGCAGGGATTTACCTGTATTTTACAAAAATAAAAAAATTAGATGTGATAAATTTTCTCTTAAGCCTGAAAGGCTTATATACCATAGCCCCGGGCACCGCCCGGGGTTTAGGGATTCTCAAAGAAAAAAGCGCTGCACGCTCCGATGGTTGAGAGAACCGCATGGATTTCATTATATTTTCAAACATACTGCATTTTTTTGATATGCAAATATATATATGCCTCTGGTTGCTGTTGGTCAAGAAAAAAAACAAATACCTGTTAATATTAAGTTTATTTTAATAGACAAAGTGATTGAAATATGGGATTTATGTAACTTTTTCTTCGAATTGTGTAATAAAATCCGGCACTAATAATTCAATCTTTGTACTTTAAAAATCAACTTTTTAAATCCGCTGTGCCGAAATTTTAAAACCAAAACAGACAATATGGAAACAGTGCAATCTAAAAAAAACATTAATTAATAACTAAATTTTATGCCATGAAGACAACAATAAAAATTCTGCCCCTTATGCTGGGTATTATGCTTTTTTTCACACAATGCAGTAAGGATAATGAAACTGTAAATGATGGAGGGTTAAATTTACCTAAGGATGCAAGTTTTACACTTATTTTTTTCTCAGAACTCAATGATCCCCGGTCTTACTTCCAAACAATAGTTTTAGATGGTCCTCTTGAAGGTGTTTATGAAGGCTGGTGCCTTGATTCATACTCAACAATACAATCCAAGAAAGGTTATGTTGGAAAAGTTTATTCCAGCCTAAGCAAGAGTATTCCCGATTTGTTTGAATATCAGGAAAATCTTCCTTTGATAAACTGGGTAATTAATTATGATTTTGTTGGTAAAGAATCACTTGGTGGCCATGGGAAATATACTATTGGAGATGTAACTAAATCTTTATGGTCTTTATTGGAAGAGACACCAAATCCGGATCCTGCAGGAGGTGTTGGTTCTTTCAATAACAATAGAGTTATTGAGATTGTTGAAATGGCATTTATCGAAGGTAAAGAGTTTGTTCCTTTGTGTGGAGAATTTTTAGCTGTTATTTTAGTGGTTGAAGGAAAGCAAACAACAATGATTAAATACCCTTTTCCATGTCCTTGAAAAAATCTGGACAAGCTCTGAATTTGTTTTTGATTTAACCAAAACCAAAGATGAGATTACCCAAGGTTTTTAAAGAGATTTACATAGGCTGATAAGGAAAAATATAAAAAACAATGTTGTTTTTGAACAGAGTTCTTCTTTTGAACTTTATGATCACCTGATTAAATTAGTTGAAACAACTCATGAAGTTAGAGTGTTAAATGTTTATTGGAGATACAATCCTTTTGTTATTCCATTTATTGATAAAACTGTAATCAAGAACCTTCTCGAAACCGGATCCGCAGCCTTTTTTATCTGAAAGAAGTTAATGAAATTATTAGCATTCAATTTGCTATTATGTCATCCGGTCTTGCATATGAAGGGTTTATGGGCACAAATAAAATCGGGTATAAGTTAGCAGCGCCCTCCTGATTATTTTATGAAATAGTTAAGTATTTATATGAAAAGGGTTTATATTCTTACAATATAGGTGGTGGTCCTGATGGGTCAAAAAAACCTTGGATTAAGAAAGTTAAAGAAAGCATAGGGCCTTTGATTTTTTATTCCAGAGAAGAAAATTCAGATTTTCTTATCCATCCATTGTTATTATATAACCTGATCATGCAATTTAAAAGGAAAATAATGTTTATGCCATTACCCTTCATAGTTGCAAAGTTTTGAGAAAAATTTTGAATTTTTTAATGAAAAATTTGGATCAGCTTAAGCGACCAATATATGTTTGTGATTCAGCATACATTAATTTTCAGAAAATTTAATTGATATCAAAGATTGTTGATAAAATTAAAGGATGTTGACATATTTGTATTTTTCGTTATTCGTAGATAAATGACTTAATAAGTTGTATGAAAATTTAATATTTATACACAAATGTATTTATTAATTGATTTTATTTAATAACTTTGTGCGTAAACTTTTTTCTAAAACAGATTAAAACAATTTTTTTAAGTTATTAACCAAAAACTATGCTATGAAGACAACAATGAAAATCCTCCCCATTATTCTGGGCATTATGCTTTTTTTTACACAATGCAGTAAGAATAATGAAACTTTAAATGATGATGGGTTAAATTTACCTAAAGATGCAAGTTTTACACTTATTTTATTCTCAGAACTCAATAATCCCCGGTCTTACTTCCAAACAATAGTTTTAGATGGTCATCTTGAAGGTGTTTATGAAGGCTGGTGCCTTGATTCATACA
>PWND01000209.1 GCA_003557965.1 Bacteroidales bacterium
ACTTATACATGGTTCTGGAATGAAGGTGAAAGCACTGAAACAGGACAGTCAATTAGCGTTTCTCCTGAAGAAACCACAGATTACACCCTTTTAGTAAGTAATGATTGTGGCGATGATACTGCCGAGATTACAGTTGTGGTATATACTTCTGTAGAAGTTGATGATGACAACACAGTGGTTTCTGATGCTGTTTGCTATGATGAGAATACAGGAAGTATTGAATTAGCACTTATAAATCCTGATATTATATACACCTTTGAGCTTCAGGATGAGGATGGGGTTGTTTTTGAAACCTTTACAGGAACTCAGCCCGCTTTATTTGATAATTTAAATGCAGGCACTTATTACATATACATAAGTGATGAGGATGAGAATAATATATGTGGCACATTACTGGCCGGGCCTTTTGAAATAGGTGAACCGGATCAAATAACTATTGACCCTGAATCAATAGATTATTCTGAGGTAATTTGCGAAAGCGAAGTAAGTGATGGATATATTTCTATAAGTGCCAATGGAGGAACAGGTGAACTTGAATATATTTTATATATTGTAGGTGAGGCTGATCCTATACAGGAACCTAATACTGACGGTTTATTTACAGGTTTGGGTGCAGGTACTTATGAGGTTATGATTGTTGATGAAGCCGGTTGTTATATTATCTCGGATCCTTTTACTATTATTGGAATTGGTGGTATAGCAAATGCAGGGGAAGATAAGTCAATTTGTCCGGACGAGGTTGTTGTTATCGGGCCTGATTTTGATCCTGAGGCAATATCTTATCTATGGACTGCCAACCCACCTGACCCAACATTAAATGAGGATAATAACTACCTGGTTAACCCGGAAGTTAGTCCTGATACAACTACTGTATATACACTTACAACAGTTTATGAATATAATGGTTTTGAGTGTGTAAATGTTGATTCAATGGAGGTAGTAGTTAATCCTTTACCACTTGCGGAAGTTGGAAGTCCAAAAACAATTTGCTTAGGCGACTCTGTCGTTATTGGTGCCGAAGAGTATCAGCCGGTGCCCGCAAATATTTATGAATGGATTAGTGAACCACATGATCCGAGTATCTCTGATCCTACTATTTCTAACCCAACTGTTAGCCCGACTCAAACAACAACATACACATTAACTGAAATATATGTTGCTACAGGATGTATTAATACAAACTCAGTAACAGTTACAGTTAATCCGCTGCCGGATGCTCCTGTTGCTGATGATACAACTATTTGCCAGGGCGAATCAGTACATATTGGTACTGATCAGCACCCGGGTGATAATTTCTATTTCTGGCAGTCAATAACAACCAGTGTCATTGATGCTATTCCTAATCCGCTCGTTACACCTGATACAACTACAACTTATTACCTTGAAGTTACAAATGTTGTAACAAAATGTATCAACACCAATACAGTTACAATTACTGTGGCACCATTGCCGGAATACGAAATCGCAGACGATATTATTTTCTGCTCAGAAGCCGATATTGTGCCCGTAAATATTGGTGGTGAATCACTTGGCGATTATTATTATGACTGGACATCAGACCCTTATAATGCTTCACTGGAAGAACAGTCTGATATTGCAAACCCATTGGTCACAATTTTTGAAACAACCATGTTTTATCTTGAGGTACTTGCATACGAAGGCCTCCATGCCTGCTCAGTTACTGACTCTGTACAGATTTACTTGTCAGACTTAGCTTTAACGGCATGGGATAGCCCGAAAACGTGTGAGGATGAAGCAGCTAACCTGGGGCATGGATTAACTGTATCTGGAGGATTCCAGCCATATCAATATACATGGTATGATAATGCAGGTGTTCAAATTAGTAACCAATTTGACCCATGGATACTTCCGCCATTTGATGACCCATATACAATAGTTGTGGAAGACTTTTTCAACTGTGAAAGAAGTACTGATGTGTACGTGGAAATTGATATTCCGGAAGTTGAACTAATCGCCGCCCCGGGAACAAATATTTACCCCGGCCAAACCGTTGTATTCACAGCTATTCCTGAATACTATGAAAATTATAGCTTCTTTGTTAATGGTGAGTTATCACAAACCGGTGGATCTAACGTTTATGAGCTTTATGATGCAGAACAGGATGATGAAATATTTGTGGAAGTGACCTCAGCACTTGGGTGTTTAGGTGAATCAGAAACGAAATCTATAATTTTACTTGATCTGCCTAATGCGTTTACACCTGATGGTGATGGAATTAATGATATCTTTGGACAAGGCAGCGAGCTTATTATCTTCAACAGATGGGGACAAAAACTTTATAAAGGAACAGATGGCTGGGATGGTAAGTTTAACGGCAGGGATGTTGCTCCGGGTACTTATTATTACATACAAACAATCTATGATAAGGATAACAGAAAAATAATTAACAGGGGCTCTGTAACTGTTATAAGACACAGAGAGGATTAATGCAGAAAGTAGTATTTTGCAATATAATGAATCCTATATTGTAAAATGTTTTAATATTTGACAAAGAAAACTTATAATGCGAAATTACGTATTATATAATTAATGGAAATAAAATAAGAAAGTCATAACAAATTGTTATGATAATTAACTAACAATAGCAGAATGAACAGGTTATTAGTTTTATCGTTTGTTTTTTTGATAATAATATCTTCAAATGTATTTGGACAAAGAACACAACAAAGAATTGCCGTTGGAGACAATTTTTTTGAACAAGAGCAGTTTGAAGAGGCTTTAAATGTGTACGAAACAGTTATCAGGCGTGACCGGTCTGATGAAACTATGAGAGAAGTTTCTTTTAAAATTGGTGAGTGTTATCGCATGCTGCTTAATTATCAAAAAGCCAGGGAATGGTATAATATTGCAAGTAATATGGGATATGAAGACCCGGTTGTATATTTGAGAATTGGTGAAATGGCCCTTGGGCTTGAAGACTTTAACGGTGCTATTGTATATGTTGGAAAGTTTCTTGACTATGATCCTGATGAATATGTTGACAGAGCTAATAAAATCCAGGAATCTGCTTTATTCTCACTAGAAAATTATGACAGGGCAACATTGTTTGAAGTTTCCTATGAAAGTGAATTAGCCAGCAACTGGCAGGAGTGGGGAGTCTCATTTATGGAAAATGTTGGTGTTTTTCTTGATGACCCCGAAGAAAGAAGAAGAAGATTTGATATTACTATTGATTTAAGACATAATGATGTTTTATACTGGTCAATTGTCAGGCAAGAGCTAAAAGACAGAATAGTTTTTGCATCTACAAGGCCTGTTACGGAAGATGATCCCGGAGGATTCTCGAATATTTACCAGGCAACCTTCTCACGACGTGATGGTAAATGGGATGAGCCCATTCCTCTTGGTGGAGAAATCAACTCTCCTTCCTATGATGCATTTTTATCTTTTGACAGAAAAAATGCAACAGGTTACTTTATGAATTGCGGCGGGTTGGATGGTACTCGCGAAACTTGCGATATCTATAAAGCAGACTATGACATTAACAGGGACATTTTTACAAATATCAGGATTTTTGACTATAATACCGATGATTATAGTATTGGCTATCCTTCAATTAATGAGAATGGCACTGTTCTCTACTTTGCCACTGATGAAGCAGGCTACTGGGATATTTATAAGGTGGTAAGGGACGAGGAAACAAATGAATGGAGTGCCCCAATAAATCTTGGGCCAACCATCAATACCCCGTATAATGATGCGTATCCTTATATTGCCGGAAATGTTCTGTACTTTTCGTCTTATGGACACACAGGCTTTGGTAGTTTTGATATTTTTTACTCCGAGATAGATGAAGATGGTAATTACTCTGAACCTGTTAACCTTGGTGCTCCTATAAATAGTAGTGCAGACGATTTTGGTTTCGTAATTAGTGATGACTATTCAAGAGGCTTTTTTAGCAGTAACAGGCCCGGAGGTTCAGGTACTGACGACTTATATTCTTTCAGGCTAAAAGTGCAGGAGTTTGCTATTGAAGGTAAAATGACAAATAAAGTAACAGGAAACCCAGTTCCAAATATTGATATTTACATTATTGGAGATGATAATACATTGTTTACAGTTAACTCCGATAGCGAAGGATACTTCTCACAGGACGGACTTAATTCCGATGTGATGTACAATGTTGAAGTAGCGCCTGAGAATTATATGCCTTTTTCTTATGTTGTATCATTAAGCGAGCAATTGGTTCAAAACAGATTTGAGGTTATTAATGAATATGAGCTAAATATCGAATTAGAACCTTTCGAAGATGACCCCGAGCCTGAAGAATTATTGGTCGTTGACGAAGTCGAAGAAGTCGAAGAAATTAAAGAAGTCGAAGAAGTCGAAGAGGTTGCAGAAGTTGACGAAAAACCTGCTATTAAATTAATTGACTACGACTTACCACTCGTTTATTTTGATTTTGCAAAACATGATTTAAGACAGGATGCCAGGTTAACACTGGATTCTGTCGTTCAGTACATGAAAGATAACCCTGATATTGGAATAGTTATACATGCTCATACTGATGAAGTAAGCGGTTATTTATACAACTTTTATTTATCTCAAATGAGAGCTAAAAGTGTTATTGACTATATGGTAGATAGAGGAATTGATAACTCCAGGCTTTATCCTGTGGGACATGGGAAAATGCAACTAATTGTTGAAAATGCATCAAAAGATTCAGAACATCAACTCAACAGGCGAGCTCATTTTGAAACTGTTGATATAAATAATTTTAAACAATACTGGACTAATGCCTCCAGGAATAGCTTTCGTTACTTGAATTCTATTGAAAAAGACGCTCATTATGCAGAAGGCATTGAGTTTATGATACAGATAATTGCTGCCAGGAATCCTGTTCCGCCAAGCTATTATAGAAAAATTATGGAAACTTATCCACGCTTAAATATTATTTACTATTATGATGAGGATAAGTTTCACAGGTACCTGGTTGGCAGTTTTGATAATTTTTACTCAGCATATAATGTGCAGGCAAGTTTAAGGGAGTTAGGATATGAAATATATCTTGTTGCCTTTGATGATGGTCAAAGAATAAGTGTTAGCAGGGCACGTAGGATCTTGAGTAATAATTAGGTAAAAAAAATGAAAAAAATAGTTATGAGACAAACATGATGAACTAAGTTTCTTTCTGAGGTGATGGTTAGTTAGCATGTATGTTTCATATGATTTATAAAATATCAGAACTATGAAAAAATTAATTCTTGCAGCAATATTACTGATAAGCATTGGTAAGCTGCCATTGTACAGTCAAACGGATGTGCATTTTAGCCAGTTTATGTTTAATAATGTTACATTTAATCCGGCTTCTATCGAAATACTTAATACAATAAATACCTCTTTAGTAGCTCGCCAGCAATGGGTTGGTTTTGATAAAGCACCCTCATCACAAGCACTTAATGCCAGTACTTACGTTCAGGATTTATATGGCGGTGTGGGCTTAAATGTAATAAATGACATGCTTGGTTATGAGCACTTCCTCACCGCAAGAGCATTTTATGCATTTCCTGTTCAGATTGGTGTTCTGTCTAATGTTGTTTTTGGTTTGGGAGCAGGCGTTGTAAGCCGTACCCTTGACGGAACCGACTTAATTTATGAAGAACCTGACCCTAATGCGCTGCTCGGAAAAGAAAGATGGGTAAAACCTGATTTTAACTTTGGAGTTGAATATGTTGACCCCAATCTAACCGTTGGTTTTGCAGCAACACATCTGTATCGTTCTGTAGGTAATGCCGGTATTGACTATGCACCAAGGCATTACTACTTATATGGGAAATATCTTTTTGAAGATGTGGTTGACAGAGTTGATATACAACCCTATTTATTATTTAAAAGTAGTTGGTATATTACTCAATTTGATATTAGTGTAATAGGATATTATGACAACATGATATGGGGAGGAGTTTCTTACAGGCTGGGAGATGCATTTGTTGGCATGTTAGGTTACTATATCACACCGGAGATCAGAGTAGGTTATGCGTACGATGTGGCAGTAGGCCCTGTGAGAGGACATACCGGTGGAACACATGAAATAATGCTTTCTGTTCAGTTTGAAGGCTTTAATAAGACCAGGGTTACACCAAAAACACCAAGAATTTTTAACTAGAGTTTGCTTGTGAAGTATAGTAAACTTAATTTTGTTTCATAAAGAAAACCCTTTAATAAACTTTTTGAAACAGTATGAACTGGTTTGTCTTTTGGATCGTAGTTTATTTAATTATTCTTGTTTATTTCACAATAAAGCATGTAAAATATGCTGATATTGACGCTTACCTGATAAATAACCGAAATACTTCAACAACAGCACTTGTTTTTACTACTTTAGCCACCTTCGTGGGTGGAGGTGTATGTATGGGCCTGATAGCTATGGGATACACCTCAGGATTTGCTGCCGTAGCTATAGGGTTAGCCTATGTGTTAGGATTTATTATATTATCGTTTTTTGCCGGACAGATTAGATCTATAGGAGAAAGGAAAAAAATATATTCATTTGCCGAATTTCTTAATAGGGCTTACCTGAAAAACCACAGGCTTTCATCATTTCCCCGTGCTTTTTCAGGCCTTATAAGCGGAATTAATATTGTCATTTTTTTCTTTCTTACGGCAGCACAATTCGTTGGTATGGCAACCCTGCTTAGCTATGCTTTTGGTGTTGGTTATGTATATGCTGCAGCTATATCTTTTTTTATTGTTATACTCTATACTGCCATAGCCGGGCTGTCGGGAGTTATTATTACAGATATAATACAGTTTTCGGTAATATGCTTTATGATCGTTTTTATTTTTGTGCCGGGAATATGGTTGGATACAAATGGTTTAACAGCCCTTGCCAATTTGCCGGATACATTTTTAAAAGGCACTCATGAAGGATGGATATTTCTAATTGGATTACCTCTACTTCTTAGCCCCTCAGTGCTAACAAGAATGGATATCTGGCAAAGAATGCTTGCCGCCAGAAGCAACTCAACAGCAAAAAAAACTGCTCTTATTAGTGGAATGTCAATGCTCCCGTTTTATATCATTTTTCCACTAGTAGGTATGACTATAAGGCTAACTCTTGGCCCTGATGTTGACCCTAATGATGCAACACACTTGTTTCTGGAGAAGAATACAGGACAAATACTACTGGGGTTCTCTGTAATTGGACTTTTGGCTGCTTTAATGTCTTCTGCTGACAGCTTCCTTAATATTGTTGCTATAACTGCAATACGTGACTTTACGAAATGGAAATACAGTTCTGACTCTAATTCTATTCATTTTAAAAGGATAAGAATTGCTGTTGTTTTTTTTGGGGCAATAGCTCTTGCTATGGCTCTCTATTTTTCTGATATTGTTGAATTATTTATTGCCGGAATAACACTTAATATTCTGTTTGCACCCATTTGTTTGTTTGCATTGATAAAAAAAGATGTTTATAAGTATAAGTTTATTGCTTTCTACAGCATACTTTCAGGAGCCGTGGTTATTGCTGCTTTCTTTATATATGGTTTCGTTACATTACAGGAGGATATTTTAAAAATAGCATTTGTGCCGGCTACTGTTGTTGCTGCAATTGTGCTTATAACAGGAGTTGTTTTGAAAAAGAAGTAAAAAGTTAGTGGCAATATGAGTTTAATAGTTGTGATGCTTGCTCATGCCCTAACTCTGCAGCCTTTTCCAAGTCGTCACAAGCACCTCTTTTATCTCCTTTCATATCTCTTATGGCAGCTCTGTAAAAATATGAAGTTGAACTGGGTGATATACTTATTGCCTTGTCAAAATCTTCCAAAGCATTATCAATTCGTTCTTTCTTAAAATAAAGAACACCTCTTTTTTCATAGGCTAATGCATTGTCAGGGTTAATCCTGATTAGTAGCCGGTAGTCACTCATCGCCTGGGATTCTCTGCCAATTTCCAGGTATGCTTCTGCACGATATATGTATGCCTTTTCATTATGCATATTATATGATACTACCCTGTTGAAATCTCTTATTGAAGCTTCCCATTCTCCTGCCTTAAAGTATGAATATCCTCTTTGAAAATATCTTTCTTCATTTCTCTGCCTGTAATTATTTATAAGCGTTGTATAATCATCTATTGCCGATTGATAATCTCCGGCTTTAACATAACTGTCACCACGCCTTGAATAAATCTCTGCATTTTCAATACCCAACTCAATAGCTTTCGAAAAATTATCAGTGGCTTTATCATGTTTGCCGGTTTGCTGGTACAAAGCTGCAATACTATATCGTAAATTTGCATGGTCAGGATCCAACTCTATAGCTTTAGCAAAATCTTCAATAGCCTTATTGTTTTTACCTAACTTTTGATAAACCTCTCCGCGAATATATAATACATTTGGATTAATATGCCCTGAATTTATCGCCTTTGTGAGGTCTCTCTCTGCATCGTTTAATTTTGAGTTCTGAATGTGTATTTCGGACCTTTTAAGCAAGCTTTTTACGTGGGAAGGCTCCATATCAATTATCGCATTAAAGTCCTCTAAAGCTAATTGTAATTCACCTATAGCACTATATGATATCGCACGATAATAAGTTGCATCAATAAAGACCGGATTATATTCAATAGCAGTTGTTGCGGCTTCTATTGCTTTGTCAAATTCTTGTAAATAATAATAACAACGGCTTTTCTCATAATGCGCTTCATAAAAATGAGGGACTAATTCAACGGCATTAGAAAAATGTGATAAGGCTGTTTCATAATTTTCACCTGACATTTCTAAAACTCCTTGAGAATAATACTCATTGGCAGTTTGAGAGTTGCTTATACAGGGAATTAATGCTAAAATTAAAAGTATATGTATTTTTTTATACCCGATAACCATTTTTTAAAAATAGTATTATTTGTTATTTGAAGAAAATTTTGATAAAATTAATAGTTTTATCCCTTATAATAACTAAAGTATGATGTAAATATTTTTTTGTGTAGAAAATATCACAAATCATATTTTGAAATGCAAACTAATTCTTTGGGAAAGGCAATAAGCTCCTGGTTCTGTTGATGTAATCCTGAAAATTCCCTCTTTTTTCGAGTGATCTTTTATCAAGCCATGGATTACTGACAAATACAAACATCAGGTTAACAGCAAGGGCTCCAATTCCTAAATACCACATCTCAAAATTTAATGACAGTGAGATAATATAAAGGCCCCACCATGTCATTATTTCACCCAGGTAGTTTGGATGCCTGCTATGCTTCCATAACTTTTTATCCATAATTTTACCCTTGTTTCCAGGTTCCTTTCTGAAACTACGCATTTGCTCATCAGCAATATACGCAAGCATTATAGATGCTAATAATACAATAGCACCAATTGATAAAATGAAAATTTGTGCATCAATATTTGCATTTACAACAAAAATACTATAAAGAGGTAAACAAGCAAGGTAAACCATTATTGTGGGGAATAAATGGATGCCTGAAAAACTAACCGGCCAATAAATACGAGGAAATTTCTTTCTGAATTCTCTGTATCTCCAATCTTCATGCTTTAAGCCCGGCCAGTCCCGATAAAAATTTAAAGTGAGACGAAGCCCATATAGTTGTAGCAAAATAAATGTTAACCAATGAATAAGCCCGGCATTTTCTATCCCTAAAACCATTAAATAGGCAAAAGCAAAAACCATTGGTTTAACGCTCCAGTATGGGTCGTACATGCTGGAATTATTAAATATCACTGAAGTAAGAAAAATAAATGATGTTGCTGCAATATCGGCAATTAATAGCTTTACCAGGAAATGATAACTATCCGGAAGAATAATAAATGTAAAATATGCCACAAAGATTCCTGCTATATAGCAAATGATACTAACTGCAATGCTTAGAGCCTTGTTGTTTTTTATTTTTTCCATTCCAGTAAGTAAAAGGTTAATAATTATTGAACGTCCAAAGATATAAAATATCACTATTGGCATACAAAAATCAATAAAAAAATCTCAAATGCAATTTTCTGTTCCAGTCTTTCTTCAGCATAAGCAAAATGAATATGGCGGATTAGATTAGGCTAAGGCTTTTGCTAATCACCAGTTACCAGTGCAATAGCTCAAAGGTGAAAGCTGAAAGCAAGGATGAGACTGAGGTTAAGGTTGAGGCTGGTTTCTTTGCGTCCATTGCGAGTTCATGGCGTTCTTAGCGGTTTTAAGAAAAGTGGTTTAACCGCAATGTGCGC
>PWND01000097.1 GCA_003557965.1 Bacteroidales bacterium
AAATTGCAATGGTTTTTTGGTTATCGTCTTTAATTAAAGATGTTGATAAATATACAGGAAATTCTTCACCACTTTTTTTTACGTTAAACAATTCACCATGCCAGCTGCCTTTTAGCCTTGCTTGTTTTATTTCACTCAACAGATTTTCAGGGTTATTGTCAGAGACTATCATATTTACAGGCTTGCCTATAACTTCGTCTTCGCTATTATAGCCGTAAGTGTCAAGAAATGCCTGATTGACAAACTGAATAATGTTGTTTTCATCTGTAATATTAATACATTCACTTACACCTTTTACTGCATGGCCCAAAATGCTTATGGTTTTTTCTTTTTCAACTCTGTCTGTAATATCATGCATTAAAAACAGTGCAATTTTTTTGCCTGTTGGGATAAATTGTGCTTCAAAGTGTAAAGTTCTTGCTGATGATAACTCCAATGAAAAGTCGAAACCTACTTTTTTATTTAATGTAAAGCACTCAACTTTTCGTGGTTTAATAATATCAGAAATTTCAGGAGGGAAAAGATTATAAATTGATTTTCCCACGCCGGGGAAAATTTTCAGGTAGCTGACATCTTTTTCAGAGTAATCTTGCAGTTCTATTATCTGTCCTTCATTATTTATCCGAAATATCAGGCTTGGAATAGCATTTAGAATAGCTTTAAACTGCTCACGACTTTCAATAAGCATTTGTTCATTTTTCTTATTCTCTGTAATGTCGGTAAGGCTTATAATGTATTGATTTGCACCTTTTATTGGCGTTAACTTGCATATACAAAAGTTTACTTCATTTTCCTTGTTAATTATTCTAATCGCAATAGGTTCCTGGTGTTCTTTAACCAGGGATAGTTGCAACCCTGAAAGCTTATTAAAAGCATCAAGGTCGTCTTTGTATATGAAGCTTTTTAGGTTTGCTTTTTTTTCAATATCTCCCTTCTTATAGCCTGTGAGGATTTCAAATTCAGAGTTTGATAGCAGAATATTTAATTTGTTATCAGCTAAGATTGTTCCGGTGCCGGTATTGTCAAAAAGTGTCCTGTAGAGGCTTTCTCTTTTTACGAGGTTTATTAGCTTTTGTTTGTTTGTAGCAACAATCCATTGTATAGCAATAATTGTAAAAAATACTATTAGCAATAAGGCTAATAATATTAATATATTTTGCCAACTAAAAAAAAGCTCAATATACCCCTTATAATGATGCATAATTATTTTTGATACTCTTATTAAAACGGTTTCAGATAATTTACCGCTAAAAATAAGGGTGCAAGTGTTATTTTTTCAATACTTTTTTACAAATATATGTTTTTATCCTAAAAAAACAACTAAAAACCTCAAATACAGCCTCAAGTTAAAACTGATCTGCAATCATTATATACAAAACATTACTATGAATAATCTCTCAGATCAAGAAGTGTGATTAGGTTAGATATGACTTTTTGTAGATACTCTATGCAGGTTTCACTTTTTACAAGGTAGTTATATACTCCGAGTTCCTGAACTTTGGCAACAACATCAATATCTCTTTGTGCTGATACTACAATAACATTTGTTTTTGGATTATTGTCTATTATTTTTTTTATAAGGTCTATTCCGGATATATCAGGCAGCATAAGATCTGCAATAACAATATCAGGATGTTCGTCAAGGCTGTTAAGAAGATCAATGCCTTTAGAAAAATTTGTAATTGAAACATTTTGCAAAGAACTTAAACAGAGCTTAAGAAGCATTCCTTCTGTTTTGTTATCTTCGATTACGAAAATTTTTCGTTTCATACTATTGTTACTCATTACTTGAATCAATTATAATAAATACATAATTGAGTTATTTTGTAAAATTAGTAAAAAAAAGCTATAAAGCAGAATAAGTACTCAACAATTATTTTAGTGTAATTTGTTAATATTTGTTAGATTCAAAATGTAGGTATTATAAAACCAGATAAGAGTTGAATATGGGTTGACTAAAAAGTTGTTTTTTTTATTTAAAAGAAGAAACCATTCCCATTGCACAGCCTTCTTTGCCATCTTCAAAATAAAAATCAATGTTATATACACCGCTTGTGTTACAATTAAACTGAATAAACGGTAAGTGTCTCCTTTGGTCAACCAGGTATGTAGTACCAACAAGGCGATCTTGAAAGTATAAGCTGATTATTACTTTGCCTGGATATTCTTCAGCATTGCATGCAAATATTCTATATGTGGTGCCAGCATTTAAAACCATATTATATCTTTGAACAGGTAGTGAGCCACCGGAAGATTGTTCATCAAGCTGAACTGGAAAACTTCTCAGAAACCTCGTATCACCAAGGTGTTCATGGCAAATATCTATCAATGCATCCCCGCATTGGGCGTTTGTGCCGGCAATAATAATTGTAAAGAACACCAATAACAGGAAAACTTTTTTCATATGGGTTTTTGAGGATAGGTATTTAAGTCTTAAGATTAAGTAAAATAAATATATATGTTAATTTTTTTCTCATTAATAATAAAGTGCAAAACTATAATTTTTTTTTAATCTATAAAAAATTATT
>PWND01000262.1 GCA_003557965.1 Bacteroidales bacterium
CTCACAAATAAAAAAAATTTGCAAAGAATACAACGTTCCTGAACCAAATATATTTACCGAATTTGGAGCATTCACAGTTGGAGAAAGCGGAGCAGTTTTTTATTCCATTTTAGATCAAAAACAACAAAACGACCGGGAGTTGTGGAATATGATAGATAGCAGCTTTTTAACCACACTACCGGATACCTGGGCTGCGAAACAAAAATTTATTCTTTTGGCTATTAATAACTGGGACTCTGAATATGAGAGAGTTAACTTAGGAGGCCTTACATGCGATAGCCAGGACTACTACAATTCAGAATCGCATGCAAATGCAATATTCCTTCCAAAAATAAAAAAAGGACAAAATCAGTACATTGGCATGTTTCATACGGGTGCTTACCAGGAAAGTCTTGGAGGCTATGGTGGAATACAGCACTGCCTTATTCCTGCACCAAAATATGTTATTGTTGATAAAGACGAGGAAGGTGATTATTATACTAAGCTTTTTGCTAAAGAACAAAGCTACAAGTCAATGCTGAAAACATTAGGGTATTAAAAAAACAATTAATATTCTTTTAACCTTTTCTTAATGCTATATTATTACTATTTTAGTAGTTCTGTTTTCGGTATTTCATTATTTCATTATTATTTCAACCATAAAAAATAATTACTATGAATAAGATTTTTTATACGGCAATTTGCAAGTTAAGCCTGTTATTCGTATTACATTCAGGTTTTATAATGGGGCAGGGGCATGAAACTTTTGACAACCTTAACGCTTCGGGTGGCACATATACTGCAAGTGAAACCTTTTTTACAGGTAACGATGATATTACATGGTATCACAGGGGAACAAGGTTAATAGGCGAAACCTCTGAGTTTTCAATTAATGGCATTACTTGTGGTTTTGGAGGTGTTGATAATTCGGGATACCCAGGTTATGTTAAAGCCACAGTAACGGGCGGTGTTGGTGAAATCTCATTTAACTGGAGGTCGTATTTTACCGCCGGGGATGAAACCGACAGAGCTATAAAGCTCTTTGTTAATGGCAGTGAAATAGAAGAGTTTGTTTTGCCTGCAATGGCAACTGTTTTCAATGAAACTGCAGAGATTAATGCTCCCGGAAATGTATTAATAGAACTAAAAGTTAGCGGAACAAGGCAAATAGCTATTGATGATATTGAATGGACTGGCTATACTACTGACGACCCTATTATTACGGTTTTTCCATTGTGGCTTGAAAATCTTAACTATGTTGAGGGTGAAGGCCCCTCACAAATGAAAAGCTTTGAAATATCAGGCTATAACCTGCTGCCGGATGAAGGCCAGTTATCAATAACTGTTGATGAGTATTTTGAAGTATCAACAGACGGTGAGAATTTTTCGCAGTCCGAATTTCTTAATTATTCTGACGGCTCATTGTCTGAAACTACAGTTTATGCAAGATTGCTTGCAGGATTAAGTGCAGATCAATATCAAAATGAAATTATTATTGATGGTGGCAGCGCATCTGCCGGCCTACCGATAAATGGTGAAGTATTGCCTCCTCCACCGGAATTAACAGATGACTATTTTCAGGACTTTGAAGATTTTGTTAGCGCTGAAACTCTGCCCCCCGGATGGGAGTTGGATGACGATTATCCTTACCAGGGAGACTTTGGTTCAGGAACTTCTGGCGGGCTTCGGGGAAACGGCACCTTAGGGTTTCAACTTACCGGCTCAGCACCTAATAATAATTTTTCTGCTTCTTTAAAATTGATAAATAAAACAGGGCAAAATATTGAAGCTCTTGACATTTCTTACCTCGGTAGAGTTGCCCGTGATGTGGAAGGAACTCCTAAATGGACTGTGTTTGTTGATGGTGTGGAAGCAGAAGGGTTGGAGTATTCAACAGCTTCCGGAGAAGACCAATTGATGAGTGATATTGTTTCAGGTTTGTTTATTGAAGACGGTGAAGATATTATTATTGAGTGGTACACAACTTCTGATGGTACCAGCGGAACAAGAAGACAAATTGGGGTTACAGATGTAATGATATCGGTTTTAAAAGTTGATAAGCCTGCCTTCAATCCGGATGAAGGAATTTTCATGGAGCCTTTTGAACTTGAAATTACAACCGAAACAGAAAATGCTGACATATACTATAAATTTGATGAAAATGATGAGTGGATTCAGTACACCGGTTTAATAAACATAAACAACACAACAAATGTGTGGGCACAAGCCAAAAAAGACTATTATCTTGATAGCGATATTGCCTTTGCTGAATTCATTATACCTGAAGGAAATATTGTTAGCATAGAAACTCTTGAAGATATTTATGTGTACAGAAATACTCCGTTTGACGAAATACCACTTCCTGACGAGGTTAGCGTTACAATTGATGATGAAAATCATACTAGCGTTGCACTGGAAGTTAACTGGCTTGAAGGCGACTATGACAGTGAGCAGGATGGTACATACTTAATTGAGGGTGAAATACTTTTGCAGGGAAGCATTACTAATACAGATAATTTAAAAGCAGAAGTTAATGTAATCGTAATAGAACCTATTGTTGTTGTTTTTAAGCTTGATATGAGCCCACATCCTTCATTTGACCCTGATTCAGACAATGTTTATATTCGCGGGGACATGAATGGATGGGCTATACCGGGCACAGACGACCCTAATCAGCTAATGTCAGAAACTGACGAGCCACTGGTTTACTCAATATCTTTTATACTTGAAGAAGGAGATTATTTTTATAAATATTACAGAAACGCAGGGACTGGAAACCCCGAAGGCGGTGGCAACAGAAGTGTTACTATAACAGCTTCCGATACCATTTATGATGAATGGTCAACCGTTAGTATATACGAACATGATATTTATGCAACTAAAGTGTATCCCAACCCGGCTAATAATTACATAATCATTGAATCTGATTATAATATTAAAGAAATAGCTCTGCAGGATTTAAGAGGATATACAATTTTTGCAAAACAAAATGTTAAAAGTCAATACTATGTATTAAATTTGCCAAAATTAAGTAATGGTGTTTATATTTTAAAAATAAAAACTTCCAAAGGAAAAACTGCAAAAAAAGTAATAATAAATAACTAACATTTAATTAACTAATTTAATAAAATCAAAAACAATTCATTATGAAACAAATTAAGAAAATTGCAATAATTAAAATAGCTGTCCTGTTTTTTATCCTTACAGGACTTTCAATAAACAAGCTATCAGCCCAGGATCTTGAATATGATCAGGATTTTAGTGATTTTGTTTTCTCAACAGGACAAACAATTACCACTTTTGGAAATGACGACGAGTGGACATTTGAGGCTACCGGTGGTGGTGGAAATATTCTTGATTATAATGGTGACTGGGGAGAAGGCTTCCATGCCGGCTTCAGGGGTAACGACAATGTTTTAGGATATCAGCACACATCAAATACAGGTACATTTTATGCAACGTTAACATTAACCAACAATACTGGCCAGGCTATAACGATGGTAAGTGTATCATATCTTGGCCGTGTAGAAAGAGATGAAGAAGGCAGAAGCCCTGAATGGACTGTAACGGTTGACGGACAGGTAGTAGGAGATCTTTCATACTCAACACAAAGCAATGAAGATGAGATAAAAAGTGCTGACGTGCCTGTAAGCGTAGCAGCAGGTGATGACCTTGTTATTGTTTGGTCTTCAGACCGTGGAGGCCCATCAGGCTCAAGTAAGCAGATTGGAATTGCTGACGTCAGTATTTCTTCTGAGGAAGCCACACAAGTTGGAAATCCGGTATTTAACCCACCTGCAGGAACATATTATGATGTACAGTATGTTAGATTGAGCACAGTTACTGAAGATGCAGATATTTATTATACTTTAAACGGTGATGACCCCACTGAAAGTGATATTTTATACGAAACTCCAATATATGTTGATGGAACCACTACTATTAAAGCAAGAGCATTTAGAGATGATCTTGACCCCAGTAATATTGTAACTGCTGAATACATAATTGAATCCCAGTTGCTGCTAAGTAAAGACTTTGAAGATCAAAGCCTTTACTCAGGTGGCTGGACAGTTTATGATGTTTACGACGGGGCAAACACATGGGTAATTGACTCATGGGATGGAGTATATTTTGCTCAAATAACTGAATATGAATCAAGCCCTGAATTCCCAGAATCGTATTTAATTTCACCGGAAATAGAAATTAATGAAGACCTTGAAAATGTAGTATTTAGTTTTGAAAATACTGTATCTTTCGCTTCAGGCCAGCCATTGTCAGCAATAATTTCAACAGATTATTCAGGAGAAGGTGATCCTGAAAATGCTACATGGACAACTTTCGATGCAACTTATGATGACCCGGATGGAACTCATGGAAACTGGACTTTTTCCGGAGATATCAGCCTTGAAGATTATAGCGGTGAAACCGTTCATATAGCATTTCATTATTTATCTGATGCAAACAATGTTGGACGCTGGAGAGTTAATAATATATTAATAACTTCTGACTTCCTGGCTCCCGCGGAAGATGATGCTAATCTGACAGTATTTACACTTGGCGGCAAAAATGTATTAAATCTTGATAATATTGTTGTTAATGACCCTGATGATGATGGAGCCGTTTTAGAAGTTGAAAACTTCATAGGTTTTTATGGTGTTGAAGTTTACCCAAGACATATTGACGCAAACTTTACGGTTCATATCAATGGTAATGAAATAAGCCATGACGACCTTGAAAACTTTGATTTATCAGAAGGTGATGTTGTCCTGGTAACAGTTATATCAGCAGATGAGTCAACTACAAAGTATTACAAAGCAACACTTGAGCTGGGTGATATCCCCGGCGCTGTAACAACTATTGCAGCACTTAGGGAAGGTGATATCGGCGAAGAATATACTTTTATAGGTGAAGCTGTAATGACATTCCGACACAGCTACAGAAATCAAATGTTTATTCAGGATAATACTGCAGCAATTATGATTGACGACCCAAGTGGTAATCTTACTACTACTTACAACATAGGTGATGGAATTACCAATATAAAAGGTGTTTTAGACAGTTATGGCGGAATGCTGCAGTTTCAGCCGGTAGAAGACCCGGGCCCGGCATCATCTATCGGGAATCCAATAGTTCCACAGGAAATAACCCTGTCGGATATAACTTCAGAACACCAGGCATTACTTATTAAAGTTAAAAACCTGGAATTTGAATCAACCGGCAACTTTGAAACCGGCACAATTTACGATATAACAGACCCAAGCAATCCCCCGGATGATATTGTATTCAGGACAAACTTCTTTAATGCTGATTATATAGGAGACCCAATACCTACTGATAAAGTACACCTGGTAGCACTGGTCACCGAACACTTTGACCTTTTCCAGATTACAGCAAGAAGCTCATACGATTTTCATGACCCGGTTTCTGTTAATAACATTGATGAACAAAATATCGTGGCTTATCCTAACCCGTTTTCAAATAATCTTACATTAAGAATTAATGAAAATGTGACAAAGATAGAATTGACCAACAGCCTTGGGCAAAAAATTAAAGATTTCAGAAATACAGGACATGAATTACAAATCAATACATCAGAATTAACACCGGGTATTTATTTTGTAAGGTTTGTTTTGGAAAATGGAAATTATATAAATAAAAAGCTAATTAAGCAATAATGCATTTTTGATATAGTATTGTTGTTTTTTGGGAAGGGGCTATCTTTAAACTATTAATGACAGCCCCTTCTAAATTTTAAAATCAAATCAGATGCTAAAAAACGTAATTGTATTTTTTTTAATAATTTTTTGTACTGTAGTACCTGTAAGCCTTATTGCACAAAACCCTGAGATTAACCTTTCTACAAATACATTGTACAGCTTCAGGCAACTATATGTTGAAACTATGTCGGATGTCCAGTTTTATGATATTGAAGCTGAAAACTTAAACTCGGATCTGGAAATTACTGCAGAATATCCTTTTAAAGTTTCACTTGACTGTTACCAGTATTTTGAAAACTCTTTAACTATTCAACATGACAATGGTATTGTTAGCCAAAGAGTATTTGTAAGGGCTTTCCCTGGAGAAACTGGAAATTTTAATGCTACAATTACTCATACATCTGATGATGCTCAAGCTGTTAGCCTAAATGTTCATGTTCAAAGCATAGAAAATCAAACACCTGTTGATTACTATAGTTCTGCCACATCAACAGGCAGCAGGTTAAAAACCGAACTCCATAACATTATAAACAATCATAATGTTCAAACATACGGTAGTTTATGGGACCACTTTTTACATACAGATGCTACATTTAGCAATAAGGTATGGGACATGTATTCTAATACACCATGTAGTGAACCACCTTATATTTATACATTCTATGAAGACCAGGATACAGGAACAGGTGGAAATACAGAAGGAGATGTGTATAACAGGGAGCACTCATTTCCAAGATCATGGTTTGGTGGAAGTGTAAACCCAATGCATACCGACCTGCATCACATTTACCCCGTTGATAAATGGGTCAATAATTTTAAAGCAGCCTATCCTTTGGCCGTAATTGTCAACCCCGAGGGAACCAGCTTAAACGGAAGTAAACGTGGAACTATTAATGTAAACGGATACTCAGGCCTGGCTTTTGAACCAATTGATGATTATAAAGGTGACTTAGCAAGAGCATTCTTTTACATGATTACAAGGTATGAAAATAAAATATCCGGATGGACCTACTCAGATGCAGGCATGGCTATGCTGGATAATGAAAAATATCCGGGATATAATGAATGGGCTATTGATATGTTAATTGAATGGCACGAAAATGACCCGGTCAGCCAAAAAGAAATTGCCAGAAATGATGCTGTTTATGCAATACAGGGAAATCGTAACCCTTTTATTGATAAACCCGGGTTTGTTAACAGAATTTGGGGCGATACAACAGATACAGGAATCAATAACTTTAAAAACATAGAAATAAGCATATACCCTAGTCCTTCTGTAGGTATAATCAACTATAAATCGGAAACAACGGTAAAAGATATTGAAGTATATAGTATTAACGGAAAAAAATTGCTTTTCAAAGGCGTTAACAATAATTCAGGAGTAATTGATTTGTCAGGCCTCCCAAGAGGAATGTATGTTGTGCGCTTTATGAGCTTTGATGATGTAATTAATAAAAAAATTATTTTAGAAAAACCCTGATGTTTTCTTAACTGTTAATAAGTGAAAAGACAATAGGCAATATCTTTTAAACTTCCTATTAAAGGCATATAGTAGAAAAAGACAGATAAATCCATGTGTTTTTGAAATATAAACTTCAAATTGAATTATTACAAGGCCCCAATCTTTTAATAATCAGTTAAATTTATAAATCATATTAATTAAATTAATAATTTTGTTAGGAATAGGATATCTAACACTAATTAAACATTTGTGTACTAAAATAAACAATTTTTAATATATTAGTGTTTAACTTAGTAATGGTGTACTATATTAATTCAGTCAGATACTTCAAAACTCAAACAATATGAAAAACATTTACATATTTATTATTGCACTGCTCATAAGTAATTACTCTTTAGCACAAAGCAAAGACTTTGCAAATGGAGATGGAAGCTCAACTAGCCCTTTTGAAATTGAAACAGCAGAACAGCTTAACAATATCAGGAACGGCTATATTGACGGGCGTTATTATTTTGTACAAACCGCTGATATTGACCTGAGCTCTTATAGTAACTGGGAACCTATTGGTGGGGATGGAACCAGCGACAAGTTTGTTGGGTTTTATGACGGACAAGGTTTTACAATTTCAAATCTGACTATAAACAGATCAAATACTGATGATATCGGGTTATTTGGCCATGTTGGCGATGACCTTTATAATATTGAAATTAAAAATGTAAAATTAACAGATGTTAATGTTAGCGGAGCAACAGCAACGGGTGCTTTAATTGGCAGAGTTACAGGAAATGAAAATACTTTAATTGAAAACTGCTATGTTGTTAATGGCTCTGTAACAGGAGATGCTGCTACCGGAGGACTTATAGGCTCTTTTAATAGCTATGTTACTGACCCCGATTTTGATGGAAGGCAACCTGAATTAAGCAAAAGCTATGCAGATGTTAATGTGTCATACTCAGGCAATGGGTCTGATAATCAAAAGTTTGGAGGATTAGTTGGTTGCAGCCAAAAAGGAAAAATTATTAATAGTTACTCAAGAAGTAATGTAAGCGTTTTGCCGGGTGGCTCTGATGAAGCTGAAAGAGTTGGAGGCCTGGCTGGCTGTGTTGATAAGAAAGGAAGTATTTCTTACAGTTATTCAATAGGAGAAGTTAATGTAAACTCCAATGTAACGGATTATGGTGGACTTAATGGATTCCTTGGAACAGGAAGTTCTGCAGGGAGTGTGTCAAATTCATACTGGGACGAAGATACTTCCGGACAGTCTTCAAGTGCTGGAGGTACAGCAAAAAATACATTCGAAATGATGCAGGAAAGCACTTTTGCTAACTGGAACTTTAATGATATTTGGGGAATTATTGAAAATGAAACATATCCATATTTACAAGAAATAAACTATTCTGCATTTGAAATAATTAATCCCGGTACTCAAACGGCAGGTATTGATTTTAATTTGGAAATAACTAATGCTATAAATGTTGGTGGAGTTGAGCTTGCTGGGGATTATAATGTGTTTATTTCCAGCGATATTGTTACAGAAGGAGCGGATGAAGATGGTGTATTATTTGACGATGCGGTAACTTTTACAGATGGAAATGCTACAATTACTGACATTAACCTGAAAAGTGCTGTTGAACACAATATCACCATTGAAGTTCAGGGAATAACTGATAGTGAATACATTGCATTAAATGTTGATCCGGCAACAGCAGTTAAGCTTATTGTTGACCAGCAACCTGCCGGAATCATCAATGGGAACAACGATGACGAACCGGCATCACTTGGTACAATAATAATAATTAGCGCCGATGAGTTTGACAACCCCTCAACTGTTGGGCTGGATGCTGAGCAATTAGTGTCTGTTGAAATTGAAAATGATGGTGCTCATGATGGCACAGCGGTTCTAAATGGCGACACACCTGTTGATATTCAATCAGGAACTGCTACCTTTGAAAACCTTACTATTGACAGAGAAGGTGAAGCATATACTCTTAAGTTCAGCTCCGATAACCCTGAAAACCTTGGAGATATTATTACTGATGCTTTTGATGTGGAAAATATTATTGATCACTCTGAGTTTGAGCTTTCAATAGATGGCCTTACAACAGACATTATTAAATATGAAAATACTCCGTTTGATCTGGATATTCAAAACGCAATAAGCCCCGACAACCAAAACCTTGATGGCTCTTTTAATGTTGTAGTAAGCAGTGATATTGAAGGAATGCTGATAAACCAAAACTTTACATTCAGTAATGGTGAAACTTCAATTGAACTTGAGCTTGAAGATCTTGGAACACACATACTTACTGTTAACATTGATGTAATAACTGATAATGAAACAATAGAGCTTGAAATTGAGGAATTCTTTGATTCCGGATTTGACGTAGATGCGCCTGAAACCGTTGATGCAGGCGATCCTTTTAGCCTTACAATTACTGATGCATATAATGATGGCGGAGATTTAGATGGCTCATACAATGTTACAGTTGTTAGTGATATTGATGGAGAGGTATTTAGTGATGATGTTGTTTTTTCGGATGGTAATGCAAACCCAAACCCTCAAATAACATTAAATACAGCAGATGAACATGAGTTAACGGTTTCAATTGCTACTGTGATTCCTGAAAGAATTGCAGAAGTTGAGGTTGTTGCCAATGTGGCATCAGCGTTGGAAATAACTGCCCAGTCACTTGGAGCAAGTGGTTCCAATGATGATACTCCAACAATAATTGGAACGGTAAGCCTGCAAACTGTTGATAAAGTTGGCAACCCTTCCACAAGAGGATTAGAAGCTGCTCAAAATGTAATAGCAAGCCTTCAAAACGATGGTTCAACAAATGAAGATGCCACTTTGGATGGCACAACAAGCCTTGATATTCAAAGCGGAACTGTTACTTTTGACAATCTTACACTCAACAGAGACGGAGAAGGTTATATAGTAAGGTTTACATCTGATAGCCCTGAAGATTTGGGGTATGTA
>PWND01000198.1 GCA_003557965.1 Bacteroidales bacterium
AGGATAGTAGGGGAATAATCTATTTTGGAAATTCAGAATTTATTCTGGAGTATGATGGTCAAAGCTGGCGGAAGATAGAAATGCCCGGGCAGACATTTGTTTTAAGCCTGGCAAAAGGGGCTGATGGTACTATATATGCAGGTGGTATTAACGATTTCGGACATCTTGTAGTTGACAGCCTCGGCCAGCTAAAATATGAATCACTGACAGATCTGGTTAATGAGGATATAAGCATTACACGCGTATGGAAAATATATTCATATAATGACCTTATTTACTTTTGTACATTTCAACATATTTTTATTTACAATCCTGTAGAAAATACCATAAACAGTATTGCATTGCCAAAAGACAGCTTTTTTAGTTTTTTGGTTCATGACAGGTTTTTTACAGGTAATCCTGACCTCGGGCTTATTGAACTGAAAAATAATGAATTCAGAGAAGTTGAGGGAGGAGATTATTTTATTGATAAAGATATATTTACAATACTTCCCTGGACGGAAGAAATCTTGCTTGTTTATACCATACAAAAAGGCTTATGTTTATATAATCTACGAACAGGCAGAGTTGATGGCTTTGATTTTAATGAGAGTGCAAAAAAAGCCAACTTGATTTTGAAAGAAAGCTCTTTGTACTTGGGAGTGAAGGTAAATGATTCATTATTTGCTTTCGGAACCCAGCTGAATGGAGTATTCATCATTGATAAAAACGGTTCAATTGTAAGTCATTTCAATGAGCAATCTGGTTTACAGAATGAAGTAGTTTCCAATTTGTATTATTCGGGAGAAGAATCGGATATTCTTTGGCTTACATTATCCAACGGAATATCATCTGTTAATATATCTTCACCTGTAAGAAGGTTTGGTTCAGAATCAGGAATTAATGGAGCGATATATGAAATAGCTGAGCATAAGGGTAATGATTATGTTGCTACTTTACAGGGGGTTGTTCGTAAAGATTATTTGACGTGTGGACGTGTTGTTTTTGAAGATGTTAAAGGATTGTCAGGTGAGCGGGCATATGCTATGGAGAATATAATAACTCCTGATGGTAAAGAACTCCTCATTGTTGCGGGGACAAGAGATATTTTTGAAATTAAAGGTAACCGGTCTTATTTATTATTTTCAGACATTGAAGTATTTGAATTGTTGCAGTCAAAGGTTTTTCCTGACAGGATTTATCTTGCCACGAACAGAGGTCTGCGTTTAATACGGATCCATGAAAATCAACTTATATTTGATGATAAAGAGGTGTTTGCTCTTAACTATGAAACTACCACTGAAATTACAGAAGATAAACATGGGAATGTTTGGTGTGAAACTCTTACAGGTATATATGTGGTTGAAAAAGACGGCTCAGTTAAGAAACTGCCGGAAACAATTATTGATTTAAGCGGAACATTTTTTTATTTTAATGATGATCTGTTTTTTATTTCTAATGATAAAGTATATAAATATAGCTACATTAAACAAGACTTTTATATTTTTTCACCTCTTAATGAATTATACTTTGAAAAAGGTAAACAATTAAGAAGAGTTTTTCCTTTGGATAATGATTTATTACTAGCTTTCTACGAGTATAAAAATCATTTGCGCAGCGATCTGGTAAAAATCACAAGTGACAGCTGGATTGCCGATACATTGTCATTGCGCATAATCCCGCCGGTTACGATAAATAGTGCATTTGCCCATGGTCAGTTTATTATGGCAGGTAGTACTGATGGCTTGTTCGTTTATAATAATCAAAGAAAGAAGGATTTTCAAAGATCTTTTAATACATTAATAAGAGCTGTTGTTATAGGAACCGATTCATTGGTATATAAAGGGGGCGATAATTTTTTCAAACAGCAAATTGATGAAAAGTCAACTGTACAGATATTTCATGCACCACTAAAATATGCTTTTAATAATATCACAATTACTTATTCTGCACCCTTTTTTGAAAATGAAGATCATTTGGTTTACAGTTCATGGCTCGAAGGGTTTGACCAGAATTGGTCGTTTTGGTCGATAGACGGAACCAGATCATATACTAACCTCAAAGAAGGCAGTTACCGGTTTCATGTAAAAGCCTGCAACATTTATGGGACAGAAAGCAGGGCTGCAGTATTTGAATTTACTATTTTGCCTCCATGGTATCGTACTTGGTGGGCATACATAATATATGTGATATTGGGTTTGTTTATTATTGCAGCGTCTGTTTTATTATATACACGCAAATTGCAGCGGGATAAAAAACGCCTTGAAGAAATTGTCAGGGAAAGAACTGCGGAAATTCTTGAGAAAAACAAAGAGATAGAAGAAAAGAATAAATCTATAACTGACTCGATCAGGTATGCTAAAAGAATACAAACAGCCGTACTGCCAAATAAGCAAACATCAAACATGTTTGAGTATTTTATTTATTTTAAGCCAAGAGATATCGTAAGCGGCGATTTTTATTGGATTTATCATTTCGAAGAAAAGAATAAATTGGTTGTTGCAGCAGCCGATTGTACCGGGCATGGAGTGCCGG
>PWND01000276.1 GCA_003557965.1 Bacteroidales bacterium
AAGTGTGTGATGTGTGCGAGAGATGGGAGGAGTGGGATGTGTGGGATGTGTGGGAAGTGTGGGAAAGATGGGATGAGTGGGAAGTGTTCGAAGTGTGGGAAGTATGGGAGAGGTGCGAGGAGTGGGACACGTGGCAATCGGTGCCCGAATCAAAGCTTGATGAATGATAGGCAAGTAGAAGCGGGGTATAACCACCGGCGGAAGCTAACTTTTTACTAGTCTCCCCGTCCCCGTCTCCTTTTCCGCCATCCGCACCTTGTACGTCTTCAAAAAAGCTATTGTGCTTGGCGTGAGCGTTCATTGTTAGAAATAAAGAAAGTACGGCCACATACATGCCTAAGTTCACAATAGATTCTTTAGACATCTTGCCTTCTTCGCTTTTAAGAAAATCCTGAACACTTTTCTTTATCTTTGGAAATGTATTTTGCTCGTTCATGATTTAAATTTAATCTATAACTTCTTTTTTAATTACTTCTCCCGTTTCTATGTCTAAAGTCTTGTCAGTTCTAATCATCCTATCGCTTTCAACACGATATTCTATTATTCTCTTTTCCAATACTTTCCCCGTTTCCAAGTCATAAGTAGTTATTTCAGAAATGATGCCCTCTGCATCCTCTCTTACACGGCTAATATCGATATAACCTTCGGCTATGTTTTTTAGCTCTCTCATACGTATCTCTTCTCCCGTCTCCTCATCTGTTTCCGTCCAGTCCTTTATCTCTCTTACCACTTCTCCGGTTTCGGCGTCCCTTATTTCCTTTTTCCCCTCTATCATTTCAAAAGTCGTAGAGTCAAACACAGTTTCCTCATATACCACCTCCCCTTCTTCTTCATACTCTACCTCCGTCTCCCATATTGTTTTTCCATTCTCTTCCCTTGTTTCTTCATACAATATTTCCCTTCCTTCCATTTCTCTCACATCTACCATTTCCTCTTCTATCCTGACCTCCGCCGCATATTGGGGAGGAATCCAAGCTTCTATTTCTCTTTTTGTAACCTCTCTGTGGTCGTAATCACACCAAACACCATCAATCACAACCATAGAGATATAATCATAATACATTAATACTTTTGCCGTTCTTTCAAGTTCTCCTCTTTCAACGTCCTCCCCTTCTTCAGGGGGGCCGAATCCCTCATTATTCGTAGTAAATTGTAGAATAACTTCATACTCGCCTTCATCGCGGGTAGTTACATCAATGAGTTCTATCCCCCCCCTGTCGCTCCTCTCTCTGTAGGTAGCAGATTCAAGTTTTACCCATTGTTTGGCAACCTCAACAGCTCTCTCTTCCGATACAGTTTTATCAATCTCGACTTCTTCACCACATTCATCAATAATTATCGCGAACTCGGATGGTTTATAGAAATAAACCAATGATACGCCAATCAATACAGACCCCAAAATTATAATTATCGGCAGTGCGTTTGATTTTAATTTAGCGGTATTCATTTATTACAAACTTAATTCTATTTTTTCATTAGCGCAAGAACAAAATTGCAAAACTCATTCTTTAAGCACTCCTCCTCTCTTTTGGATAAACAAGACCCCCGCACTTTATACATATCCGGGGTGCTCTTTAATTCAAAGTCACCAAAACCATTACTTTGAAAAGCCTTCATCGCACCACGTATTGCCTGGTTTTTATAAAACTTTTTGTTTAAAAACAGTTCCATTATCTATCTTTTTATATCTATTTTCCGTCACCTTAATGTGCTCTGTCCCTTCTTTCTAGTCGGCAGAAAACTCAACTTTAATCATCTTCCTCCGGTATCGGCCTTTCTCCAATAACCCCGAGCAAATCATATTGTTCAGGATTGGGATGTCTAAGAGACAGATAAACCTCCAGCTCTTCATCAAGTTCCGCTAAATTAAGGTCGTCATAAACATCGTCCACGATACCGGCTAATATATGATCGTGATACGTATAAACAACTATTTCTCTGATCTCTCCGGTCCTCCTTACTTCATCACCCACTTGCATTCTTCCGTAGCCCGCGTAGATGGCTTCAAATTCAAAAGTTATTTCAAAAAATCCCTTAATTCCTTCTTCTTTGTCCTTTTTATCCACAAACGTTAAGCTGTCCTCTTTGCCCCTTTCTCTATAGGTTGATCCGTGTTCCTTGACCCATTCTCTTGCAATAGTTCTGGCTTGCTCTAAATCAACGGCATCATCGTAACGAGCCTCTATTATTTCCGTTCCGGTTGGTTCTTCTTCCAGGAATTCCACCTCCGGCAATTCTTCATCCGAAATTATACCATCGCGAAGAAAATACATTGCGAGAACCACTGCTACAACTACAATAAACCCAATAATTAAAGTGATAACTTTTTTATCCATAACCTCTTTGGTTATTTTAACTTAAATTCCGATAACCGTCTTTTTAATTTTAGCTCTTTTTTTAATATTTTTCTCTCCTCAATTAATTACCTAACCTCAAAAGGAAGATCTTTCCCCGCATCTTCTATTTCCAAGCGTAAAAAATAATTTCCCTCCGCATCGGGAACAAGAACACA
>PWND01000290.1 GCA_003557965.1 Bacteroidales bacterium
AATAAAAAATTATGCATCTTCTTTTACGGCTTGTGCGGGTTGAACCTTTAACGCTTTCATTGCAGGGAAAATAGAGGTTATAATAGCAGTAACAATAACCAATGCCGTGAGCATTACGTAGAAAACCGGCTCAACATTAGGGTAAACGACAGAGTCGAAGCCCAGCTCATTTAGTGAATCACCACCAACCACTGATAAGTCAAGTCCATAGTTTCTCAGGCTTGTTATTGTTAAAAAGGCTGCAAGCATCCCCATAAGAGCACCTGTTAAGGTAAGGAAAGAGGTTTCCAATAAAATCATAATAAAAACTCTCTTTTTCTTCATCCCTATTGCCATCAGCATACCAAGTTCTTTAGCCCTTTCAAACACAGACATCAGCATAGTATTGAGTAAGCCGAAAGATAAAGCAAGTAAAATAATTACAAGTATTATCAACAGCATTAGAGAAGCCATTTCGTGCAGATAGCTCAGCTCGGGAGATATCTCTGCCCAAGTTCTGACCTCAAGGCCAGGAAAAAGCACTTTAAGTTTATTTGCAAAATCGCTTGATTTTTCAAAATCATTTAAAAGTATTCCTACTTCATTCACTGCATTTTCTCTGTCAAGGTATTCATTAAGGCCTGTTTTCAACACATACACATTTCTTTCATCCTGGGCAACATCGGCAGTTTGGTAAATTCCGGCAACTCTGAAAGAAGCAGCCGTAAGCTCACTGTCAGGGCCCTGAAATGTAAGAACTATTCGAGAGCCCGGCCTTGCTTTGATTTTATCGGCTAGTCTTTTCCCAATCAGGATAGGATTTCTTCCAACTGTACCAATGTAATCGCCTTCAACAATATTGTTTTCAAGGGAGGTAGTTGCGGCTTCCATTGTGGGATCAATTCCAATTATATTAACCCCGGTAGTAAGAGTGGCAGAGCCGAGCATTCCGTTAGCAACAACCCTTGCAGAAAATGCCATAACCTCTTCATTTTTATCAAGCTCATTTTTCAGAGCATCCCATTGGTCAATAACATATTCAGTTTTATAATCAACGAGAAATTCGGGGTTATGAACCTGAACATGAGATATTTGTTGTTCAATACTATTGTGGAAACGCTGTTTTAACAAGCCAAAGCTAAGAGCTGCTGCAAAAATTCCACCCCAAAGGCCAACCATTATTGCGATAATCATCACAATGCTTCTTGCACGGTTGCGCCATATATTGCGCCATGATATTTTAATTAATGTCTTCATTATAGTATTATTTTTTTTCGCTAATTAACTTCAACTTGTAAACCTTATATACAGGCGCAATTCCTACAACTATAGATATAGCTAATACAACTAATGCCTGAGAATAAAATACAGCCGGGTCAACAGAAAATGGCATAATCGGCTCAAAGCCATAGTCCATCATAGCCTCAGCCATGTCACCTGTTAGCTGAATAGGATTGTAAAAGAAGTATAATACAATAGGGATAGCGCCAATAATTCCAACCAGGACACCTGCTAAAGAAATAAAAATTGTTTCGAGTAAGCAAACAACAGCAAGTTTGGCTCGTTTCATACCAACAGCAAACAGCAGCCTGAATTCCTTCTGTCTTTCAATCATCATGGTAAGTATAGTTCCAAATAGGCCAAAGCCGATAACAATATATAAAATCATTAAAAGAACCATAGTGCCTGCCATATCAAATTCCATAAGTTTAATTAGGTCAGCAAGCATAATGTCCCAGGTTAATGCAATATACCATTCACTGTCAAGTTTGTCATTAAGTCGTTCTGCAATTTGGTGAGTATGATTTGGGTTTACAGGCATAATAATAAGATTTGTAAGCCTGTCATCAGCCATAAAAAACCATTGTGCAGCCGGAATTGCCATGTAAATTGAATTATTGTTTAGTTCAGGTACATTCAGTTTTACAATACCTTCTACAACATACTTTCCTGCGGCAGTAGCACCTTGAAATCCTTGACCAAGAAGCACAAGTGTGTCTCCCAGCTCAAGTTTTAGAATATTTGCCAGGCCTTCGGCAACAACAATACCTTCACTGTCAATATCAATAAACCGGCCTTTAACAATATCATCTGCAACATTGTTTATCAATGCTTCCTTTTGCGGGTCAACGCCAATTACAAAACTACCTCGAGTGATATCATCAGTTGCAGCAAGAGCAAAGCTTTGAATTCTAGGCACATAATAATCGATTTCATCCTCAAATGTATTAAGGATTTCTCTCAAGTCATCATCAAATAGCAGGCTATTGTCTATTGATGGCTCCTCATCATGTAGCACATCCTGAATTTGAATATATCCGGTACTGTACCTTACCATGTTTTCAGTCATTCTTTCATGGGAGCCTTGCTCCATTGAGAAGAATAAAATGGAAAGAATAACTGCGAAAAAAACAGAGCTGATAGTAATGATAGTCCTGCGTTTATTTCGCCATAAATTCCGCCATGCTAATGTTAGAAGTATTTTCATTTTTTTGTATTATTTATTTAATAGAACACTGATGACACGG
>PWND01000342.1 GCA_003557965.1 Bacteroidales bacterium
AAAGAGAAGAGAAAACACCGTTTACTCAAAAGCAGCTTAAAGATTTGAGTACAATGTTTGAGCTTGTAAATCAAGCCTATATGCTAATGCTGGCATTTCTTGATAAGGGCGAGCATTATGCAAAAATGAATATTTCCTATGCAGGTGTATTAGAAAAGCAAATTAATGAATTTCGCGATAAAGTATTCTCCTCGGTAATTGATGAGCTTGAAAAAGACAGCTCGAAAGTTAAAAGCAGTTTTTATTTTAATAAAATTATTACCTCCTGTGAAAAAATCGGGGACATTATTGTAAATATTAATGAAGCATTAGCAGGGGTTAATGTTGAGTAATATCATTACAACTTTCTACCTTATTTTACTAATGAATTTATGATTACAAATTTGGGTTTAATTAAACATTAACCATATATTTGTACAGAAAAATTGTTCAATTTGGTATTACTAAAAAATTCACCCTAAATCATGAGGACAAGGAAAAGTATTAAAACTCTTACTGAGTTTATAATCGAAAGGCAGCAGGAGTATCCACACGCTAAAGGTGCACTTACAAGGCTATTGAATGATATAGCAACGGCAGCAAAAATTGTTAACAGGGAGGTTAATTCAGCCGGTTTGGTTGACATTTTGGGTTATGCCGGGAAAGAAAATGTGCAGGGTGAAGCACAAAAAAAACTTGATATTTTTGCGAATGACCAATTTATTACAGCGCTTCAGGCCGGGGCAGAATGTTGTGCCATTGCTTCTGAGGAGAATGAAAAGGTAATTTCTTTTAAAAATGAATTCTCGGAACTGGGCAAATATGTTATTGCCATTGACCCGCTGGATGGTTCGAGCAATATTGAAGCTAATGTTTCAATTGGGACGATTTTTTCAATTTACAGGAGAAAGTCTGAAATTGGTGGTGGTACACTGGATGATTTACTGCAGCCCGGTGTTAATATGGTTGCTGCCGGTTATGTAATTTATGGATCATCTACTATGCTTGTATTTACTACCGGGAAAGGCGTAAATGGTTTCACTCTTGATCCTTCTGTTGGTATTTTTTGCCTGTCGCATGAGGATATGAGGTTTCCTGAAAAATCAAATATATACTCTATTAATGAAGGTAATTATATTCACTTTCAGGAGGGCGTTAAAAAGTACTTAAAATACTGCCAGGAAGAAGATCCTGTTACCAACAGGCCATATACTTCACGCTATATTGGATCTTTAGTTGCTGATTTTCATAGAAATTTAATTAAGGGGGGGATATTTATTTATCCAGGAACGAAGAAAAATCCTAAGGGTAAACTTAGATTACTTTATGAATGTAACCCGGTTGCATTTATTGCAGAACAAGCCGGAGGCAAGGCTACAGATGGATTTAACCGCATAATGAATATTCAGCCCGAAAGCCTTCACCAGAGGGCGCCTCTGTTTGTTGGCCCAAAAGACATGGTTGAAAAAGCAGAAGAGTTTTTAAAAGAGCATTCACCTGCATAATTGAAGATTCAACATAATAGTGTTGTAAATGAATTAAATTATTGCAGATTGCATACTTTCAGTTTAGAAAAAGTAAAGCTATTTTTTGATGTTAATTAACTTATGTGTTATATTTGTATCTTGTTATGATTAAAAATAAATGATTTTTAGATAAATATTTATTACTACTTGTATTTTGATATAAATTTTTATTGTTTATAATGATTAACCAATCTAATTTTATTAACTAAAAATATAATTATGAAGAGAATTACATTACTATTAAGCGTATTATTATTAAGTTTTGCAGTTGCTGGACAAGTTGTTAGTTATTATCCAGAAGATTTAGAAAAACTTAAAAAGGAAAGATATGCTGAGGCAGAAGCCAGGCAAGATTTTTCACATGAAGCTAAACATGAGCTTAAGTCAGAGAGCGAATATTTTCTTAAGGATGCATCATGTCCTGAGGGAACTATTTTGAGCAACATGCCGGATGGCGGTACAGGTTACACATCTTCAGAAGATGCTGATATTATTAACTATCAATCTATATCTGACTTACCCGGAGGTGTTGTTGGTGGTATTTCAATTTGGGCTATACAAGGATATTTTGATGGTGCTGGCTGGTCAGAATGTGGCCCGATGGATATGGAGTTTGATATTATTTTTTATGAAGATGATAACGGTGAGCCAGGTGATGTTATAGCAACAGAAACTCATACTATTAGCCCTGTGGCTGACACTGATGTTGAGTTTGGTGACTGGACAGTAAGCACTTTTAAAACTTATTTAAGTGATCCTGTTGCGATTACTGATGGTTGGTTCTCAATTGCTTCTAAAAACAGCCCGACTTGCTGGTCATTGATTATAAACAGTGATAGTGGCGAAGGGGCTGCTGGTTATTACGACGAAGGTACATGGATGCCAAGAGAGACTCCTGTTGCTTTTTGTATTCTTGCTCCATTAGCAGATCCTGAAGCACCTGCTGCGCCTTATGACTTTGTTGTTGAAGTTGGTGAGATGGGTGCTCTTAATGCTGATATTTCATGGGTTAATCCTGATGAAACTTTTGATGGTGATGTATTGGTTGACCTTGATGAAGTTGTTTTATACAGAGATGGCGAAGTAATTTACTTTGTGAGCGATCCTGTTATTGGAGGAGATGAATCTTATTTTGATGATGACATTACTGAGCCTGGTATGTATAATTATGTGGTTAGAGGCTATAATGACGCTGGAGAAGGCTTGAGTGCTTCTGCAACTGTTTATATTGGCGAAGACATTCGTGGTGTACCTGAAAATGTTGAACTTGAAGCTGTGGGCAATGATGGGTCATTAAGCTGGGATGCCCCTGTAGAAGGGCTACATGGTGGATATATTGATGCTGATAATATAGTTTATAATATAGTGAGAATGCCCGATGAAGTTGAAGTAGCTGAAAGTATTGTTGAAACTCAGTTTCTTGATACAGAAATACCTGGCATTGGTAATTATTATTATATAGTAACTGCCAGCAATGATATTGGCGAAGGTGGAAGTGCAGCATCTAACCCTGAGCTGCTTGGCGCAGAAGGCGTTTTAATGTATGAAACTTTTGATTATGAAGCCGGTACTTTGCCTCCGGGATGGGTTGTTGATGGACTTGGCGCAGATAATTGGGCTGTGAGTAACTCTTCAAGTGCAGGTGGCACAGCTCCTGAATTAAGATTAAACTGGTCGCCCTCTTTTAATGGTTTTTCAAGGTTGATTACAGTTCCTGTTGATGTTGAAGGTTATTCTGAAGTTAGGTTTAGGTATAATATGTATCTTAATAACTATTCTTTTACTAACGAAGGAGAAATTGCAGGAATTGATATTTCTTTTGATGAAGGAGATAATTGGGATTCTATTTGGGAAGTGGTTATTGAAGATGACGTCCCTGCAGGAGTTTATGAGAATTATATAAATATTCCTGATGGCGAAACTACAATGCACTTAAGCTTCAGATTTGAAGGTAATTCTTTTAATATCAATCAATGGTATTTTGACAATCTTTTGATAGAGCCTGTTGTGGAGCATGATCTTTATGGTGTTTCTATTTCCGGCAATACCACTCCATCGGTTAGTTATGAAACAACATATACAATTACTATACAGAATGCCGGAACAGAAACACAAACCGACTATACTGTTAAGCTTATGAAAGAAGGCGGCATAGAGCTTGCTTCAGTTCCCGGTGAAACTATTGAGTTTGGTGAAACTAAATCTTTTGATATTTCGTGGACACCCCAGGAAGGTGATGAAGGTGAAACTTATATTTATGGTTATGTTGATCTTCCTGCTGATGAGGTTCCTGGAAATAATCAAACTCCACACTTAAACCTTAATGTTCAACCAGAAGATGTTCTTGCTGTTACTATTGGTGATGGGGAGAAGCTTACTACAATTCCTTACAATTTTGTTTGGCATTATAGTGTTTCTCAAACATTATTCTACCCTGATGAAATTGGAATGGGTGGAGGCGTGATTACAGGCTTGCAGTACACAAACAGTTTTAATGAGGATTATCTTGATAAACATATTATGATTTGGATTGGTGAAACTGATGCTGAAGACTTGTCAGAAGGCTGGGTTGACCCTGAGTCACTGCAGCTTGTTTTTGACGGTTATGTTGACTTCCCGGAAGGAGTAAATGATATTTTTATTACTCTTGATGATATTTATGTTTACACAGGAGGAAATTTAGTTATTTATTCTTATAAAGCTGATGATGTATGGTCTGGTGGCAAAAACTTCTTCAACACTGAAGATCCGGAATCAAACAGAACACGCCGTGCACAAAGAGATAATACGCCATTCGACCCTCTTGAAATAGATGCTGATGGAACTGTTGTTAGTGACTTTCCTAACATTTCGATGTTTTTCTCTACTGCAGGGCTTGGTGCATTAGATGGTAACGTTACTGATGGAACTGATCCTTTGGAAGGTGTTTTAGTAGATATTCATGATTCTAATATTTCTACTTATACTGACGAAAGTGGTGACTATGAGTTCCCATACCTGCTGCCCGGAAGTTATGACCTGACATATAGTAAATTTGGATACTTTGATTATACTGAAACAGGAGTTGTTGTTGAGGAAGATGTTACGATTACCGTTAACGTTTCACTTGATGTGATTCCGCAATATTCAGTAAGTGGTGCAGTAAAAACTAATGATGAAGAAGATATTTTCATAGAAGGAGCGATAGTAACGCTTCAGGGCTATGATAATTTTGAAACAACTACCGATGCAAATGGTTCGTTTGGCATTACAGGTGTTTATGAAGGAGTTTATGATATTAATATCAGTTATCCGGGTTATGAAAGCTATGAATCTGAGATTATTGTTGATAGCAACACAGATCTTGGAGAAATTGAATTAATTGAAATTATTGTTGAACCTTATGGTTTGAATGTTGATGTTGACCATGAATTACAATCAGCTGACTTTTCATGGAATGAAGGTGCTTTGATGAAGCTCTTCCAGCATGATGGTGCAATTCCTGATGACCCGAATGCATTTTATCAAACAGATGACCAGGTATATGGTACTATTTTCGACTTAAGTGCTTATCCTGATGCAGTGGTAAGTTATATTGATTTTCATCACTTACAATGGGGTGTTGCTCCTGGTAATTATGATTATTTAGTACACATAGTTGACTGGCAAAACTTTACAATTATTGAAACTGTCGGGCCTCTTAGTACAGAAGCTACTGATGACTGGGAAGAAACAGTTGCTATGGGTGAAGTTAATGTTGCCGGTTATGAGCAGGTTGGCATACTAATACAACCACAAGGCCATGACCCTGCTGATGCATATCCTTGTATTACTGCAGATGCAACAGGCCCTAATGGCTTATCAATTAGCGCTCCTGCTAATGATTTAAGCAGTTATGCTATAAATAGCTCATCAGTTGGTGACTTCTTTATTAACCTGTGGATAACTACAGCTTATGATGAGTCTAAAACTGTTAAAGCCGGAAGGTTTGTTTCTAACAATATTGAATCTTTAGAGACAAGAAAAGGTGCTTCAACTTCAATTTCAGAAACATCCATTTCACAGGATGCTCAATGCAGAGAATTTGGAAGTAAAGCGTTTGTAGGTTTTAACGTATATCTAAATGATAAAGTAAACCCATTGAATCCTGAGCCTATTGAAGAAAACAGCTACTTGTTTGAAGGCCTTGAAACAGGAATTCATAATGCGGGTGTTCAATCTGTTTATACTACAGGGGAAAGCAGAATTGTAGATATTACTTTTGATGTTAAAGAAACCTTTGAGGTTAGCTTCAATGTTGTTGGTGATAATGGTGCTATTTCTGCTTATGTGGATGATGAAGAGATTACGTCAGGCGACAATGTCATTATTGGAACTGATGTAACTTTCGTTGCTCAGCCGGATACGGATTACCTGATTAAGCAATGGACATTAAATGGTGAAGTTATTATGGACGGAGGAGAAGTATTTAATGGTTCTACTTATACATATAATGAAATAAGCCAGGAAATTAATGTTACTGTTGAGTTTAAGCCGGTATCATACATGGTAATGTTTAATGTTATTGGTGGTAACGGAACAATCTCGGCAGAGGTTGATGGAGTAAATATTGCACCTGGTGCATATATTGAAAAAGGCAAGGATGTAATATTTACGGCTCAGCCCTATGAGCAATACTTGATTAGAGAGTGGTTGGTTAATGCAAATGTTGTTATTATTGATGATGCTATTTTTACAGGTGATGTATTTACGTACGAAGACCTGGACAGAAATTTGTCTGTTTCAGTTATATTTGAACATGAAACATCTGTGGCAGGCTTTGATATTAATGACATTACTGCTTATCCTAATCCGTTTAATGATAAGCTGCATATTAAGAATGTTGGCGATGTAAACAGAATTGTTATTACAAATGTGCTTGGTACTGTGGTAAAAGACATGGAAGTTACTGGTGATAAAGTAATAAATACTTCAGACTTTACACCTGGTATTTATTTCATAACTTTTGAAACAAGCACAGGTGAAAAGGTTATAAGAAAGCTTATGAAGCAGTAGAAATAACTTTTTTAGTTGATAAAAAGCCCCGGCAACGGGGCTTTTTTTGTTATTACAATAAAGGTTATATACATATAAGTTTATTTATACATTTTCATTAAATTTGCTTAAATTAAGCATGTATTAAACACTAAGAATGAAGAAGTTCATTGTTGTTATTTTCTTTTTATTGATATTAACAGTTAACCTGCTGCCAAATACTTCCCAAAGCAGGATAGATTCTTTGCGCAATGAGCTTTCCAAACCTATACATGATACCGTAATTTGTAAAGTTTACCTGGATATTGGCTATGTTTTCGAACAAATTAACACTGATTCGGCTATATATTATTACGAAAAAAGTTATAATCATGCAAAAGCAAAAGGCTTAAAACTGCAAAAAGCCAATGCATTAAGATATCTTGGTATTGTATATCGTATACAAGGATTATATGATAAAGCTTTGTCTTGTTATGAGATGGCGTTGAAAATAGGAGAAGAAATAAACGACCAAAGAACGATTGCCGCTTCCTACAACAGTTTAGGTTTATTATATTACAACCAGGGAATTTTTGAAAAGGCCTTAGAGTATTTTTTACCGGTAATAAATATTGAAGAGGTGCAAAAAAATAAAAGACTGTTAACAATAATTCATAACAACATAGGAATCAGTTATGATAATATTGGCCTTTTTGACAAAGCTATAGAGCATCATCTTAAATCCTTAAAGATTAGGGAGGAGATGGGTGATAAGGCGGGTATTGCAGCTAGTTTAACAAATATAGGCAGTATTCATCACAACCAAAGGAACCAACAGGAAGCACTTAAGTATTATAGTCAGGCTTTGGAGATTTACTTAGAAATTAATGACAAAAGAGGTTTGGCAAGATCTTATAACAATGTAGCACTTGTTTACAGAAATACTAATCAACTGGAAGATGCGAAAAAGTTTCACCTTAAAGCTATAGAAATAAGAGAAGAGCTTAATGACAAAAGGGGCTTGTTTATCAGTTATAACAATCTTGGCAGTGTAATGCGCCAGATGGGGGAGTTGGAAAAGGCTTTAGATTATTTTAACGAAGCAATCAGGATTAGTGAGGAATTGGGAGACAAGCACAGGATGTCAATTATTTATAATTCAACGTCTAACCTTTATTTAAATCTTGCGAAAAATTCAGAGGGAGCTGAGAGGTATAAATATTTGCAAACGGCACTGCAGTATAGTGAAAGGTCATTTGAGCTCGCCAGGGAAACCGGGTCTATGCCCAGGAAAAGTTATGCGGCCAATATTTTAAGAGTTGTTTACACGAATTTAGAAAACTATGAAGAAGCAATAAGGTATGCAGAAATCCATATTGAACTGAGTGATAGTATATACAACATGGAAAAAGCACAGGCGGTGGCTGATGCCGAGAAGAAGTTTCAGGCAGAAAAGAAGCAATTGCAAATTGATAAGCTTGAGAAAGAAAAAGCATTACAGTATAACGAGATATTAAGGCAGAAAGAAGTTGGCAGAATGCAGTTAATAATCATTATATGTGTAATAGTTGGATTACTTGCGATTTTGATAATGTTGGTTTTCGTTTTACACAGGTTAAAGATTACCAAAAAGCAGAAGGCAATAATTGAAGAGCAAAAGTTGCTGGTAGAAGAAAAAAACGTTATTCTTAATGAGCGAAATGAGGAAATAAGGGCACAGCATGATGAAATTGAGCATCAACGTGATGAGATAATTGCTCAAAGAGACATGGTGCTAAAACAAAAAGAGCATATAATGGTTCAAAAGAACCATATTACAAACAGCATTTCGTATGCTAAGCTTATACAAAACGCTGTATTGCCCTCAGATGCTTTTGTTGATAGTATTTTAGGAGAACATTTTATTTTATTTTTTCCTAAAGATATTGTGTCGGGTGATTTTTACTGGGCAAGCAAATTAAATAATAAGCTGGTGTTTGCAGTGGCGGATTGCACAGGACATGGTGTTCCCGGCGCATTTATGAGTATGCTTGGGCTTTCATTTTTAAAAGAAATTATTGTAAAACAGGGAATTACGAATCCGGCAAAGGTGCTTGAAAACTTAAGGGAAAGCATAATTGATGCGTTACAACAAAAAGGCAAGCCTACCGACCAGAGGGAAGGGCTTGATATTGCTTTTTGTGTATTAGACACTAATGATAATAAATTACAGTATGCAGGAGCAAACAGCCCCCTGATTATCGTAAAATCTAATAAGGAGTTAAATGTTATTAAGCCTGATAAGCAGCCGGTTGCGTATCATAGAAAAATGAAGCCTTTTACCAATAAAGAAGTATTACTAAGTAAGGGAGATTGTGTTTACCTTGCAAGTGATGGTTATCAGAATCAGCTTGGGGGCGAAAACTACAAAATGTTTATGAGTAAAAACTTTCATAAGCTGCTTTTACAAATTTCAGATGAGCCTATGCATGTTCAGAATGAGTTATTATATGAAAATTTTATTAAATGGAAAGAGCCTCATGAACAAGTTGATGATGTTACGGTATTAGGTTTAATGATTTAGTAATATCTTTGCAGTTCTCGGCAAAATTTTTAAATGACGGCAGTAGATTTAATAAAAAAATACAAAGATCATCCTAAGCTAAAGCAATTTGTTGAACTTGCTAAAGATTCAAACAGTGATTTTATTGGTATAAGCGGTTTGTCGGGTTCATCAGCTTCACTGCTGTGCGCTTCTTCGTTTGATTTACTTTCACAGCCATTTGTTATTATCCTTTCTGACAAGGAAGATGCTGCTTATTTTTTCAATGATTTGGAAAATCTGATGGAAGAAAAAGATCTTCCTTATGAAAAGAGGAGAACATTTATTTTTCCATCATCATATAAAAACAACGGAAATATTGATGATGTTAGCAGTGCTAATGTTTTACTTCGCTCAGAAGTTGTTAACAAGTTAGCTTTTGAGAAAAAAAAATTCATTATTGTTACATATCCTGAAGCGGTAGCTGAAAAGGTTGTTTCGAAAAAGGTGCTAAAAAAGAACACTTTGAGTTTGCACAGGGGAGAGAATACTTCTGTTGACTTTATTGTTGAGCTATTGAATGAGTATGGATTTGACAGGGTTGATTTTGTTGTTTAGCCCGGGCAGTTTTCGCTTAGGGGAGGGATTATTGATGTATTTTCTTTTTCAAACGATTTTCCTTACAGGTTAGAGATTCTTGGTGATAATGTGGAAAGCATTAGGCTTTTTAATCCTGAGACGCAAACTTCCTTTGAAAAGTTAGAGAAGCTTACAATACTTCCTGACATCAATGAGCTTGCGATTTCATTTGAAAAGGAGAATTTTTTCAACCTGATACCATCAAATGCAATTGTTTGGGCTGAAGATACGCGTTATGCTGCTGAAGTGGCAGGCAGGGTGAGCACCCGGTTCAGGCAGGATAGTACTGATGAAGCCAGAGATGAGGTTTATGGCAATTTATACATAGATGAGGCTGAGTATTTTGATACTTTAAAAAAATATAAAAATGTAGAATTCAGAA
>PWND01000087.1 GCA_003557965.1 Bacteroidales bacterium
ACTTACGGAAAAGTTGAGCACCAGCATATCGCTTTTTTTCTCCAAAACAAGCCTGCACTTCATATCGCCGGTTGCAATTTCACTATTTTCAAAGCACGAAAAAAACTTTTTTCTTATATTAAAAGAATATTCATGCTCCCCCAGTGTCAAGCCAACGTAGGGTATTTGGAATTCCTTCAATGCTAACAATTTGCAACCCCCTCTGTTTTTTTATAATAAAGGCTGCAAAATTACAACTTCTAAATTAAAAAACAAAAGTATTTTTTACTTGAAGGCTTTTTCCAGTAAAGCATCGCCACCCAGTTTCAATCTTTCAAAATAATCCGGCACAGGCTTCCCCATTAATTGCTGAACATAAAGCTTAGCGAGGTACTGAGCCAGCATAAACCCCTGGCCTCTCAACCCTACAAACAATCCCTTTTCTACATCAACTATCATTTTCGGTTCAATATAATATCCGGCCCACAAAGCCTGAAAACCTACAGCAGAAATTTCCGGTATCCAGTCAGTAAATATTTCGGAAACTATCTCTGCAAAATCTTTAGAGTTGATTTTCAAGTCTTTATCTGTTTCCAGCGGTTCCACAAGTGGTGATGCACAGCCAATTATTTGCCCTGTATTTCCAAGTTGCTGGCCATAAACAGCAATAAATCCTTTGTAATTTCTTCTGTCAATTAGCATATCAAGAGGGTTGCCATTTACTCCCAGCATAGGCAGCCTTCTGGTAATAAAAGCCTGATGTTTAACAGGGAAAAGCCCTGTTTCTATACCAAGCATTTTTGCAAATTTTTCACCCTCATCGCCTAATGCATTTATAAATACAGGTGTATGGTATTCAATAAATTCGTTATTATGAGTCTGAACTGTGGCAATATAATTATCTCCATTTTTGCTCACATCTATCAGCTTGCTGTCTTCAATAACTGTACCTCCATGCTTTACACCAGCAAATCTGATTGCTTCAACAACTTTGCCAGGTGTTGCCTGCCAGCATTCGCCGGTTTTTAGTGCAGCTATGTACTTATCATTTGATGTGTTAAAGTATGGTGAAATCTCTGTTTTAAACTCAGAAGGCTTTATCATTGTAGCTTTTTGCCACGACATTGATTGCTCTAGTGTATTATACATCTCTTCATCGTGTGCAAAAGTTACATAATTAATAAGGCGGAAATCAATGTTTTTTATTTCTTGAAGTTCCTGAAATAGTTCAAGGTTATGCCTGGCTATATCCGTAAGCTCAGGCAAGCTGAAAACAGGCCTTCCCCCGGCAATATTCCTCCATGAAGAACCAAAGCCGTAATTTATTAATACAGGGCTAAAATTATTTTCCGCCAGGTACCTGAACAATGCACTACCGGCAATACCTCCCCCGGCAACAAACGCCTTTACCTCTACAATTTTATTTTTCTTGTTGTGAATATTGGTTATTATTTTTTCTTTTTTCTGTGAGGGAAATAATTCCCCAATTGTTATTTGATTTGATAATGGAGCTCGTGGAGTTGGGCTTCCATATAGCTCTATCCCTTTTGGCCTAAGGTTTTGGGCCAATCGCTGAAGGCATCTCTTACCTCTGCAAGGGCCCATGCCAAGATGTGTTGTATGCTTAATCTCTTCCACTGCAACAAACTTTCTGTCTCCTACCACATGCATAACCTCTTTAAAACTTACATCATCACAATGACACATATACATCTCCGATGTAATTTTTTCTTTATGGGGCTTTGTCTTTATTTTTTCAGGATAGTCTTCCTTTAATATAAATCCCCTTACCTTTATCATATCTTCGTTTGACATTCCTTCGCACTTCACCCTTGCAACATGAGTAAGGTTTGGTTTACGATTCACTTTATGCAAAATTCCTTCTCCAAGTTTATTTGCATAATTGTCAACAAGAAAAACTTCTTTGCCTTCTTCCATATCAAATTCAATAGGCAAAAACAATGTTGCTGTTTTAAAATTATAACCAAAGATTGCTAATCCCGGACACTGGTAAACACAGTCCATGCACCCGATGCATTTATCGAAGTCAATATATGGTGCTGTGCTGGTTGAAGATTTTGTAATTGCACCATATTTACATGCAAAAGCACATGGGTTGCAAGCGAAACCATGCAAGCAGTCGATAATTACAAAAGGCTTATTCATTCTTTCACTTGAGGGCAGATATGGATTCTCCAAAACTTGTATCGGGTGTTGCTGAGAATCAATGTATTCTTTTGAAACACGAAGGTACTCCTCATAGTTAAACCTTTTTTGTTTGTTTTCAAGGATTTCATATGCAACTTGTTTGCCTCTTAAAACAGCGCTTGTTCCTTCACCTATTCTGACTGCATCGCCGGCTCCATAGCAATGTATTCCAAACATTTCCCTGCCTTTATCCAAAAGAGCATCATCAGGCATTAACCCTGTACAAATGTTTATTGCGTCTATTCCATCAATTACAAATTCTGTTCCCGGAATTGGCTTAAAGTTTTCAGCTTTTGCTAACACCGCACCGCTAACACCGTCTCCATTCTTATTTGGCAGAGCTTCAATTATCATTGTTGAAAGCATAACAGGGATTCCAAGCCTTCTGACCCTGTTAGCCTGCACAGGGAAACCACCCTCATGGGGCAGAGCTTCAATTATTGCCTTTACTTTGGCTCCTGCCTGGGTAAGCTGATAGCTTGTGAGGTATCCAATATTTCCAGCACCAACAGTAAGAACATTTTTTCCCAAAAGGGTCAGTTCGGTATTCATCATTTTTTGCACAACAGCAGCAGTATAAACTCCCGGCAAGTCGTCATTGTGGAAAGTAGGCAAAAATGGCACAGCACCTGAGGCAACAACAAAGTGTTCGCAGTCAATATAAAAGATTTCGTTGGTTTTGAAGTTTTTTACCGCTACCCTGTTTCCTTCAAAAATATCCCATACTGTAGAATCCAGCATTATTCCAGAATGGTCATCTCCTGCTAATGTTTTTGCAATTTCAAACCCTCGCATACCACCATATTTTTTTTCATGCTCGAAAAAGAAAAATTGATGGGTTTGCATATTAAATTGCCCTCCAATCTCAGAGTTGCTGTCAACAACGATATTTGCAACATTATTTTCATTGAGGATTTCCCTTGTGGCAAGCCCTGCCGGGCCGGCACCAATAATTACAACCTCTGTTTTATAAACTTTAAGAGCCTCTTGCTTTTTAAAATCTGTTGGTTTTGCAACATAATCGCGTGGGATTTCCGCTACTTCTTTAATGCCTTCAACAGGAGTAATGCAAATTCTTTTAATTTCACCATCTACTAACATTTCACAGGCACTGCATTTGCCTATGCCACATTCAAGGCTACGGCTCCGGTTTGCCAGGCTGTGGCTGTGTATTGGCAAGCCTGCCTGGTGCAATGCAGCAGCAATCGTAAATCCTTTGGGGCCTTTAACGGTTTTTCCCCGATAGTTGAATTCTACATATCCTGTTTCGGGTATAGGTATAATAGGGTGTTTTTCTATTTTATGCATTTTTGGATTTTATGTTGATATATTATGGTTTTCTCTTTTACTAATTAGTAGCGAAAAATGAATTAGGAGCAAAGGTAATTTTTTTTGAAAATTTCATTTTATTAAAATGTGATTTTTTAACAAATTGTATAAAAATATTCATGATTTATAAGCAGCGATATGCGGTTCTGTTTTTACAATTACGAATGCACTATTAATCCTTTGCTTAGGCACAATTTATTTTATCAAAATGCAATCTTTTAATTAAGCACATCAAACTCTCCTGAATGCCGTTAAATTTTCATACTTTTGCAGCAAATAAATATTAAAACAACAACAATGCACAAATCCGGCTTTGTAAGTATAGTAGGCCGCCCGAATGTGGGTAAATCAACTCTGATGAATTCTTTTTTAGGAGAAAACCTATCTATAACCAACCCTAAAGCACAAACAACGCGGCACAGAATAATGGGAATATTAAATGGTGACGATTACCAGGTTGTATTCTCAGACACTCCGGGAATAATAAACCCGGGTTACAAGCTCCAGGAATGCATGATGAGTTTTGTTAACTCGTCTCTTGAAGATGCTGACATTTTTGTGGTTGTAACTGAAATTGGGGAAGATATTAAAGAAGAAGAAGTAATAGAAAACATCAGGAAGTCAAAAACTCCTGCTGTATTATTAATTAACAAAATAGACCTTTCTAATCAAAAAGAGGTAGAATTAAGTATAAAAAAATACTCTGAAAGGTTTCCGGACTGGGAAATAATTCCTGTTTCAGCATTAGCCGGCTTCAATATAAAAAAAGTTTTTGATGTAATTATGGATCACTTACCGGAATCTCCTCCCTATTATCCGAAAGATGAGATTTCAGACAAGCCTGTAAGGTTTTTTGTTTCCGAAATTGTTCGTGAAAAGATTCTGTCGTTATACAAAAAAGAGATACCATATTCTGTGGAGGTTGAAGTAGAAGAATATAAAGACAAGGGTGATATTGTACATATCCGCTGCATAATATATGTGGAGCGAGAGTCACAGAAAGGAATAATAATAGGCCATAAAGGCAGTATGTTGAAAAAAACAGGCACTTATGCCCGTAAGGATATAGAAAGTTTTATTGATAAGCAGGTTTTTTTGGAGCTACATGTAAAAGTAAGCAAGAACTGGCGAAACACTGAAAACCAGTTGCGCAAGTTTGGTTATAAATCATAAAGAAGCGGGTAATAATTTTATTAATTTTGCAGCCGTTAAAATTTTAGAATATCATGAGTAACATAGTGGCATTGGTTGGCAGGCCCAACGTAGGCAAGTCAACACTATTTAACAGGTTAACCAAAACCCGTGCAGCCATAGTAGATCCTACAGAGGGTGTTACGCGCGACCGCCATTATGGCAAGAGTCACTGGAATGGTGTTGAGTTTTCAGTAATAGATACCGGTGGCTATGTAGCCAATACTGATGATGTTTTTGAGACAGAAATCCGGAAGCAGGTAGAAATTGCCGTAGAAGAGTCTGGCGTAATACTTTTTCTTCTTGACGCAAGAGACGGCATAACTCCTATGGATAAAGACGTAGCTCAAATCTTAAGAGAATACGGCAAAGAGATTTTTCTTGTAGTAAATAAGGTAGATTCAGCAAAAAATCAGGGTGATTCTTATGAGTTTTATGAGCTTGGATTAGGAGAAATATATAGTATTTCTGCTATCAGCGGCAGCGGTACAGGTGATTTACTGGATGATGTAGTGCAGGCACTTCGCAGCAGGGAAGAGCCTGAACCCGAAGAAGACCTCCCAAAGTTTGCTATTATTGGAAGGCCAAATGTTGGAAAATCTTCCTTAATTAACACATTAATAGGTGAAGGCCGGAATATTGTTACTCCAATAGCCGGTACTACGAGAGACACTATTTATAGCAGGTATAAAAGCTTTGGTTTTGACTTCCACCTGGTTGATACTGCCGGATTACGCAAAAAAGGCAAAGTAAGTGAAAATATAGAGTTTTATTCTGTAATGCGGTCGGTAAGGGCAATAGAACATGCCGATGTTTGTCTGCTTATGCTTGATGCAACACAGGGCATAGAGTCTCAGGATGTTAATATTTTTTCATTAGTAAAAAGAAACAACAAAGGAATTGTTATACTTGTAAACAAGTGGGATTTAATAGAAAAAGAACATACCAGCGCAAAAACATTTGAGAAAGCTATAAGGCAAAAAATTGAGCCGTTTCAGGATGTACCTGTAATATTTACATCGGTAGTAAAAAAACAAAGGCTGTTAAAGGCAATGGAAGCTGCAATAACTGTATATAAGAACCGTATGAGAAAAATCCCTACAAGGCAGTTGAATGAAACCCTTTTGCCTATTATTGAAAATCAACCTCCACCGGCTACCAAAGGCAAGTATATAAAAGTTAAGTATATTACACAATTACACACTTATTATCCTTCTTTTGCCTTCTTTTGCAATCTTCCTCAATACATAAAAGAGCCTTATCAGCGATTTATTGAAAACCAAATAAGAAAGAAGTGGGACTTTACAGGAGTGCCAATAAAAATATATTTCCGAAAAAAATAGGATTATGCCTAATCTAAAGAAAGAACCGGGTGTTAGAGCAGACAAATGGCTTTGGGCTGTAAGATTGTTCAAAACCAGGAGCCAGGCAACCCTAGCGTGCAGAAATGGCAAGGTAAGTATTGATGGAGAAGAAATTAAACCATCAAAAGAGTTACAAGAGGATATTGTTATTAAAATAAAAACAGGTCCAATTGAAAAGCAGGTAAAAGTAAAAGCCCTTCTTCAAAAGAGAGTTGGGGCAAAGCTTGTAAGCAACTACATGGAAGATCTTACACCGGAAGAAGAATACGAAAAGATAGAGTTGCTGAAAAAGCAACCTTTCTACAGAAGAAAAGGCATGGGACGCCCCACAAAAAAAGACAGAAGAGACCTAAATAAATGGCAACACAAATAATTGCTTTTTTAAACAATTATATTATTTTTACAAATATTTTTTTGAAAAAATCTCAAATAATCAAGTATTAATTAAATAACAATAAAACCAAGCAAAATTATGAAAACTTTTCTTTGCATTCTTTTAGTTTTAGGTTTTACATGCCTTCCAGAAATATCATATTCCAATGATGCAGATGAACGTGCAATAATAGGTTATTGGGTTACTGTAGATGATGAAACCGGGGAATACCGTTCAAAAGTTAGAATATTCAGGGCAACTAACGGTAAGTATTATGGCCGCATAAAAGATATTTTGAATCCTGAGCCCGGCCGTGAAAATCCTGATTGTGATAATTGCACAGGCAGGTATTCACATTATAAAACCACTGATGGTAAAGTGATAGGGATAACTTTTCTAAGAGCATTAGAATATAATCCTGCAACAAAACGATATGAAAACGGCACTATCTTTGACCCTGAGAAAGGCAGGGAATACCGCTGTGAGGTTTGGCTTGATGAAAACACCCTGAACGTACGTGGCATTCACTGGACGGGTATTTCACGCACACAGTACTGGCAGCCTTTAGATTAGCGAAAAATCATCAACTTCCCGGACTTTTTTGAGCGAGAGTGCTTAGCTTTTGATACAACACAGTTGAACTTAGGGGTTTTGTAAGATAAGCATCCATTCCCTGCGATATGTAATACTCAGCATCGCCCTCCATAGCCTTTGCACTAAGTGCAATTATTGGCGGGAGCTCTTCCTTCGAGAAGTCTTTACGCAGCTTTTTCACTGCTGTTACCCCATCCATTACCGGCATTTGAATATCCATTAAGATAAAATCATACTTGCCCGGCGAAAACATTTCAATGGCTTCCTGCCCGTTTGAAGCCACTTCTATAGTGCATTTTGCCTCTTCAAGCATGAGAGAAACTACCATTTGGTTAGTTTTTTTATCTTCAACAAGCAAAACAGAAAAGCCAAGCTTTGGAACTTCCTGTGAAGTATCATAGACCTTAATATCTGCCTCTTCTTCCTTGCTTAATTTTCTGGCTCTAAACCTGAACCAGAAGCGGCTTCCTTTTTTCAGCTCACTCTCTACACCAATATTACCATTTAAGAGCTCTGCAAGCTTTTGCGAGATAGACAGCCCCAGCCCTGCTCCTTCAAAAGTCCTGGTATCAGAAGTATCAACCTGAGAAAACATATCAAAAAGTTTAAGCTGGTTTTCTTTGGAAATACCTATTCCTGAATCAATAACGTCAATGCCCACGTCAATTTCATTTTCATAAACATTAAGTAAAGAATATTTAATTTTCACATAACCTTTACTGGTAAATTTGACAGCATTGCTTACAAGGTTAGTGACAATTTGTTCAATTCGGTGCTCATCTGAATATACCATGTTGGGCAATCGATTATCCATTTCTAGAGAAAGCTCTAACCCTTTTTGCCTCGCTATGGCAGAGAACAAGTTGTGAATTTTTGCAGCACTTTCTTTTATATTGAAAACAACAGGCCTCAAATCCATTTTTCCAGCTTCAATCTTTGAAAGATCAAGAATATCATTAACGATATTCAATAAGCTATCAGAAGATTGTTTGATTGTATTAAGGTATTTTTTTTGTTTATCATCAAGGTCAGTTTTCATCACTAATTCTGTCATTCCTAAAATACCCGTCATTGGGGAGCGTATTTCATGACTCATATTAGCAAGAAACTGTTGTTTTATTTTCGTTACTTTCGTTTGAATTTCTATTTGCTTTTCCAGTGTGCTATGCTCGTACTCTTTAGTATAATCCCAACAAACTCCTACAATTCTGACAGTTTTGCCTTCTTCATTTTTAATATTAGATGCAATATATTTAATATATTTTGGTTTGTCTTCGCTCTTCAGCCTGTAAATGCCTTCTGTATGCCCTGATTTACTCGTAACATTTTCAGAAAAGATTTTGTGTACTTTACTTTGATCTTCTTTGCAAATTGCGGATTTCCATTTATCCATCAGGTTTTTGCTGTCTTTTTTATCAATGTTGTGCAGATTATACATTTCCGGTTCCCACACAAGCTTCTCGCAAGATATATCATAATCCCATATTCCAATGCCTATTACAGATGTAGCCAGAACCAGTCTTTCTGAAAGTTGTTTAAGTTTTTTCTCTGTTCTTTTTCGTTCCGATATGTCTTGATATATACCAAATACAGCAATTTGATCTTCGCCAAAAAACACAGGTTTACCCAGTATTAAAACATCTATAAGTTCGCCATTCTTGTTTTTTCGAACTGACTCAAACTTAACATTTTGCCCGTATGCAACGGCTTTTGTAGCCTTTGCCCCTTCTGTTTTAAGCTTTTCGGGGACTATAAGGCTGTTTATTTGCTTTCCTTTTGCCTCATTTTGATCATATCCAAAAAGATTAACAAACTGCCTGTTTACCTGAATAACTTTGTCGTTGTTGTCTAAAATAGAAATTGCAACGGGAGCTTCATGAATTAAGGTTTCAAAGTAGGCTTCCTGGATTCTCAATTTCTTTTCTGTAAGCCTTTTTTCTGTAATATTGCGGGTTATACCATGAATTGCAGTAACTTTTTCTTTTTCGAAAATAAATGATCCTTTAAGATCCCCCCAGCGCTTAGAGCCATCTTTATGTTTAAACTCCAGCTCCATATCAAGATTAAAGTTCTCGATATTGTTGCTATATTTAGAAATTGCTTCTTTAACTTTTTGTCGTAAATATTCAATTTTTACTACAGAATGGCCTGAAAAAACCTTTTTAATGTCAGTACCAATAAGTTCTTCCGGTTCATAGCCAATAAATTTCTTTACTGAAGGGCTTACATATTTAAAAGTTGTCAGGCCTATATCAACCAACCAAACAACATCATTAATGCTTTCTGTTATCAGCCTGTACTTATATTCACTTTCAACCAGCTTTTGTTCCGCATATTTAATTTTTTGAATATTTTGCCATTCCTTCCAAACACGGGTAACAATAGAAGGAAGTTTAGCTATTGTGCTTTTTGATTTAACTACATAGTCCATAACACCCATCTTCAGGGCTTTAACAGCTAATTCTTCATTACCCTGGCTGGTAAGAAGAATAACAGGAAGTTTTATTTCATCTTTATTGCCGGTTGAAAAAATTTCAAATCCTTTTCCATCAGGAAGCAGCCAGTCAGAAATGACTACATTTATTTCCAGCTCTTTTATTATTTTTTTTGCATCACTTACTTTCTCAACAAAAAACAACTTAAAATCGTCATCACACTCCTTGAATGCCCGGGTAACCAGCTCAGCATGGCCTGCATTATCTTCAACAAGTAAAACATTAACTTTATGCATCAATTATTCTTTTATTTATTATTATTCGTTTTTATCTCTTATTTGTTACCTAAAGTGAACAAAAATTTTGTCCCTTTATTATATCCACCTGATTCACACCAAACTTTACCTTCATGCACTTCAACAATTCTTTTAACAATTGCCAGCCCAATACCGGTGCCCTCTGTATCAGGGTTTAGTTTGTTAAACAAACCAAAAATTTTGTCTTTGAGTTCTTTTTCAACACCTATCCCATTAT
>PWND01000204.1 GCA_003557965.1 Bacteroidales bacterium
CCAGATTCACCATCTGCACTGTATGCTTTAAGCCTGTACTTGTAAGTGGTTTCAATCTCAAGTTCTGTAATGTTTTCCGAAAGCCCGGTTATTTCTTTGCCATCATATCCGTCAAGATGAGTTGTGAAATCATCATCAGACACGAACAGAAGATACCCCTCTGCATTATCGGCATCTTGCCAGTTGGCAGTAAAACCTGTTTGAGTTATATCGGTAGCTTCTAGTGCTACAGGCTCATCAGGAATTACCAAAGGCTCTGTGGTAATCTCAATGGTGTTTGAAAAATCCGACTCGCCATCTTCGCTGTATGCTTTAAGCCTGTATTTGTATGTGGTTTCCGGCTCAAGTTCTGTAATGTTTTCCGAAAGCCCGGTTATTTCTTTGCCATCATAGCCGTCAAGATGAGTTGTGAAATTATCATCAGACACGAACAGAAGATACCCCTCTGCATTATCGGCATCTTGCCAGTTGGCAGTGAAGCTTGTTTGATTTATATCTGTCGCATCTAATGCTACCGGTTCATCAGGAATTACAAGGGCAAGAGTTGTAGTTTCGATAATATTGGAAAAGTCGGAATCATAAGTGTCATTATAAGACTTAACTCTGTATTTATATAATGTTTCCGCTTCAAGACCGGTTACTTCATGTGATAGTGTTGTTATATCAAGTCCATCGTATCCATCAACGTGAGTTGTAAAATCATCTTTTGAAACATAAAGATAATATCCGGCAGCATAGTCGACTGCTTCCCAGTTGGCAGTAAATCTAGTGCTGCCAACTTCAGTAGCATTAGTGGCAACGGGGATGTCCGGTGGAGGCAAGGGCAGAGTTTCAACAGTTATTTCATTAGAAAAATCGGAAATGCCATATTGGTTAACCGCTTTAAGCCTGTATTTATATTCTGTTTCAGGGCTGGCATTTTCAATTAAATAATCTGTTTCGTTAACTTCCAGGCCATCAATGAGGTGGTTTTCAAAATCATCTGCTGAAACATATAATACATATTTGTCAGCTTCTGCAACATCCTCCCAGTTTGCCCTAAAACCTAATGGTGCTATTTCAGATGCTGTAATGGCAATTGGTGCATCTATATCTGCTTCCATTAAAACCTGGACAACGATATCACTGTCAACAATATCAAAGCTACCGTTATAAAGAAGGAAGTTGTCAGCAGTTACATCAAAGCTATAGTTATCACCGGGTTCAATATTTTCAATAACAGCGACACCGGAAGCATTGGTTGTTGCGGTACCAAGACTGCCTGCATTCACTGTAGCTTCATTTATATAGCTTCCGTAATAACTGTTTGATACAGAAAAAGTGGCTTTATACCTGGGTTCAAGTGTAATGTCAATTGATACATCCTCGTCCACAATGCTTACTGTGCCACTTTCTACTGAATAACCTGATTTGGTGACACTGTATGTATAGTCATCGGGAATTAGTCCTGAAAATACATAATGCCCTGCCGAGTATGGCACTTCGTTAAAGGTTACCACGGCATCGTCAATGGAGTTGGCTTCCGTATCTGCTACATTAAAGGTAAGAGTATATGAAGGAATTTTTCTGAGCACTATCCCATCCTGTCCAACGGCAAAAGGAGTGCCGCCGGGGGTAATGTCAATAGCAATCAAGTCTCTTATGGTATTGCTTTTTACCTGTTGCCAGGTGTCACCGCCATCTTCTGTTTTGAGCAGAAAACCTTGGCTCCCTGCGGCATATCCAATGTTTTCATCAATAAAGTTGATGTCATTAATACTTGTTCCACTGGGGCCGTCATGCACCAGGTTCCAGTTATCACCACCATCTGTGGTTTTGTAAATGTTGGCATGGCCACCACTTACATAACCTATATCAGGAGAATGAAAATATATCCCCAACAAGTGTTGGCTTATTCCTGTTGACAATTCAGTCCAGGTTGCACCCGCATCAGTAGTTTTTCTCATTACTCCTGAAGCAGCAATTATATAGCCGGTGTTTTCATCGGCGAAAAATATTTTCTGTCCATAGGAGTCATGAATTTCCGTCCAATTATCACCACCATTAGTAGTTTTGAACGTTCTGCTTCCGGTTGTATAACCTGTGTTTTCAGATGTAAAAAAGATTGAATTGATAGGAACATAACTAATACCACTTGATGAAAAGTCCCAGCTTTCGCCACCATCCAATGTTTTTCTAACACTTCCTTCCCCAGAAGTATAACCGACATCCTCTGAAGTGAAATGCAGAGCAGTTAACCGGTAGTCTGCTCCCGAATCGTAATTACTCCAGGTGGTTCCGGTATTTTCAGTCTTAAGTACAGTTCCGTTGTCGCCAACAGCAATACCTTGTTCTTCATTTAAAAACCAGGCATTATAAAGCGAGCCATTAATAATTCCACTAATACGCTTGACGAAAGGGTTTGCCCCATCACTACTAGTGAAATTGGCACCACCGGAGCTTACTAAGTCAACATGGCCTGAAGGCCGCGTAAAAATGTTATTGGCAGGATATTTCGAGTCATTATAAAATTCAGTCCAGTTTTCTCCACTGTCTGTGGTTTTAAATATAACTCCACTGTTGTCATATCTATATCCTGTAGTTTTAGAGCTAAAATGTAGTTTTGTTGTAAACCAGTCTGTATTTGAGACATTCACAGGAGTACTCCATGTTTCTCCGGCATCAGTTGTATGTGAAACTCTATTAATTGATGAGATATAAGCCACTGTATCATTTACAGCGAACACAGCTCTGCCTTGCCCAAGTTCACCAATATCAACATCTGTCCAGGTTACACCACCATCATTGGTTATTGCTAATGAGGAGTTGCCAGTACCCGGATAAGTAGCAATTCCCTGAGACTCATTGAAAAATTGAATTCTGTAAAACCTTTTACCTATGTCTAAGTTGTTCCAAGTACTTCCACCATCGGTTGTTTTGTAAAGGTTGTTATTTCCTGCAGTAATAAAGTATGCTGTATTGTTTGTGTTAAAATCAGGTGGGAAATGGATATCCCAAAACGCACTTACACCAACAGGCCCCATTATTTTATCCCATGTATCCCCTCCATCTGTGCTTTTAAGTACTGCTGTTTGATTATTTGAACCGATTTGAATAGTTCCAAATAGAAACCCTGTATCACTGTCTGCAAAAACAATTTTCTTGAAGTGATAGTCGTGCCCAATATCATAGGCTGTCCAGTTAAACCCGCCATCGGTGGTTTTTAGGAATGCCCCGCCGGAGCCTACAGCAAAGCCGGTATTGTCATCAATATAGTGGATTGATTCGAGTGCCGCGTTATAGTTGCTGTTGCCAACCTCAAACCAGTCGTCGTCAACAAGCATGTCGTCGTCATCTCCATTTCCATTTCCACCGTCATCATCATCTTCTGGTCCGGTATAATTTCTGAGTATGGTTCCTCCCTGCCCAACTGCTAACGCGGTGTTTTCATCTCTTGCTGCTACACCATATAAATCTGAATATTCTGAAAGTAGTGTAAACTCCCATGTTTCACCGCCATCATTTGTGCTGAAAACAAATCCATTATTACCAACCATGTAACCATCCTGCTCAGTGTAAAAATAAATATCACGTGCCCTGTTACTATAGGGAGCCACTGATAAGCTTATCCACTCCCAGTCTTCTCCTGCGTTTGTAGTTTTTGCATATCCATTTGATCTTACAGCGGTAAAACCGGTGGTTTCATTGATAAAGTGTATTGAAAATATCTCATAATTAGTTGCTTTATCTGCTTCTATCCACGTTTCGCCACCGTCGGTAGTGCTGATAATGGTGCCACTGGCACCGCATGCGTAACCTGTATTGGCATCGGTGAAAAACACAGAGTTTAGTCTTACATCCACACCTGAGTTTTTTTCCTCCCAATTTTGGCCACCATCAGAGGTTTTATAAATGGCTCCATTATTTCCCACCACATAACCAGTGTTTGCGTCTGTAAAATGTGCTGACCTTAAATAATTTTCCGGATTATAGTTAAGTTCCCAGCTGTTACCTCCATCAGTGGTTTTGACAATATTAGAACCTACAGCAAAACCAGTATTTTCATCAATAAAATGTACTTCTTCATAATTTAGAGACTCCTGAATAGTCCATGTTTTGCCGTTTGTGTTTGAGTAAGCAATCACACCGCTCCCAACAGCTACAATGGTGGTGTCGTTGACAAAGGCGGCGTCATTAAAATGTTTGTCGGTTAAGTGTTGAGAAGCGGTCTCGTAAGTGTTTGATTGCAAATCAATTAGGGCGGATTTGTTAAAACTGCCCAATACTAATCCTTTATTCTCATTCTCTAAAGCCATAAACTTATTATAATTGAAGTCAAGATAATAGTCGGGGAGCAGGTTAGTATTGGTCCAGGTCTCACCTGCATCTGTGGTTTTATATATCCGAGACATTTTCCCCAAAGCATAGCCTTTAGTGTCACTAACGAATGAAAGGGCCATAACCTCATCATCGGGATTTAGTTTTGCAGCCCAGGTAACACCACCATCGGCACTTTTGTATATTCCGCCCCATGATGCCAGGATGATGGTTTCCTCATCAATAAGATGCATATCATGAATCCAGTAAAAACTCAGTTGCGAATGGAGTTCATCCCAATCCTCTCCACCATTGGTTGTTTTTGCAAAAACACCACCTCTCCTCGTTCCATAGCCGATGTTGTCATCAAAAAATTTTATGATAGTCATGCTTGGTGATGTTATGCTGGCCCAGCTTTCTCCACCGTCAGTAGTTTTAAACAATCCTCCCATTAAATCGTGTATAAAGCCAACATCCTCATTTAAGAAATATACTTCTTCATAGTATGCTGTTTCTGCGCCTGTGTCTTTTTCTATCCAGTTATCACCACCATCCGTAGTTTTTAAAAAAATAGCATTGCTGCCAACTACAAAACCGATGTTCTCATCCAAAAAGAATACTTTATTTAAACCTCTGACCTGAGGATGATTTGTGTGTACCCATGAATTTCCACCATCTTCGGTTTTTAATATGTAATGACTTCCAATCAATACATAAGTTTGACCGGAGACATGTGTCATGGAATTGGATTCTTTTTCCGGTGGCATTGGATTAATCCATTGCCATTGAGCATTTGTGATAGAGGTACTAAATATTATGATTGCGAAAAGTAGAAGTTTTTGCATTTTCCAGGTGTTTTAAGAATTTGTAACAGATTGATTTGCATATTGATGGTTGCTTGGTAGGTTTCATGTGGTGATTACCCACCACATGAAACCATTGACTAAGTGATATTTTTATGGTTTTTGTGCACCAAAACCATTAACATTTCCAAAAAGATTCAATGCTTCTTGCCAGGGATATTTGTTGGCAAACATTGTCACTTCTGAACTAATGGTGCCCTGCAAGTTCATGCCTAATATAGATCGCCATTGGTTGGCAGGGGAGTTTCTGTCAAAATCCACTTCTTCAGAATATCTTGCATTAAGGTAGCCTTCAAGGTATGCAGTACAAACTTTCAAGCCTTCGGGAATTTCATTTCTGTTGCCGGAAGCGCTTGCAAACTCAAGGTCTTCAAAGTCCCCTGCATCTATTCTTAACCTTGTATTGCTGGCCGGGCTGTAATGCAAATCTTTATCTTTGTTTACAAAGAAAATATTGTTGTTAACGTTTATCCAACCATCATCATTGAATCTTGTGTGGTCTATTGCAGCTAAAATACTGGCTCCAATAATATTGTTATGGATATTATAGCTGGCTCGAGTCATAATTCTGATCCCATATCCCATATCAAGGAAGTCTTTAGTTCTGCTCCAGGAAAACAGTATGGTGTTGTATGCTATTTCTACATCACCGCATGAAGTCATAACTCCGGGGCCTCCGGTTTGTGCGCAAGTCCCATAAATTTCAATGGCTGCCATTTTGTTGGCAACAAATACATTGTTTTTAACTGTGAATGTTCCGCTTCTGTGTCCGGCTTGCAGCGCAAAGCTTGCACCATTCATAAAAACACAGTTTTGAATAGTAACATCACCCCCGGTAGTAGCACTTACAAACTGGAGCAATGGCTCTCCAACTGTAGAGTTTCCGGTTGATGGCCTTTCAGTTGGCAGCAATAGTCGCCCGCCTTTTACACCATCAACAACACCATCGTTGTCACTATAAGCATTACGCTCTCCACTGTCAAAAACGATATGGTCAATTACAGTTCCATCAACATCACGTGTAAACCTCATTAATGCCCTGCGAGAAGATCTTGCACTTTCATTATCAGGTTGTATTAAAGTAGGATGAGCAACAATATCCTGCTTGGAGAATGATTCATCAAAGCTTCCGTAAAGCTTTAATGGTTTATCACTCTCAAAAAAACACACATTAAAAGTGCCGGCATAAACGCCACCGGCAATTTTAATTGTTGCCCCGGGTTCTGCTTCGTTTATGGCTTTGTCAATATTTCTGAAAGGAGAACTTTTACTGCCATCATTTCTGTTGTGTCCATTTTCCATTGAGACATAAAACGTTTGCCCGGATGTTTGGGCAGGCTTGTCAGCCTGCGCTTGTTCTGTAGCTTTTGTTTCAGAATCATCATTACTTTGAGTTTGCCTGTCCTGAACAGCTCTTCTTACATTACGTATGTTATCAATTTGAGAAAATAATGGCATCGCAACTATGAAGTATACAAGTGCTGTTACAATAATTGTTTTTGTTTTCATGTGTTAATAATTTGATTTTTAAAGGTCACATGGAACATCCATAATTGTCATTCTCGTGTATGACAAACATTATTGTCATGGATGTTTCATTTTGTTTGCTTTGGTTAATGTTTTATACTAAGGTTTCTTTTGCCATAAGTTCTTCAAACATGATATGGCTGCGTATTTGACCAAAAGAGCCATCGCTGTTTTTGTCTTTTTCAACGTTAAGTGTAAAAAGCTTGCAGGTTCCGTCATTTAGCTCTGCTGCAATTTGCACTGTTGTTTCATTAAAGTTTCTTACAATCCACTGGGTTTTTGTTGAATCAGCCCATTCTTCAATTTTTTTACTCTCCCAGTTTTTAATCATTGAAGTTTTTAATGATTTAGCATCCGGATATTTTTTTAATAATGCTTCAAGAGCTGCTTTCGTTGGTTCTTCGGCTTCTTCCGCGCTCACAGCCTCCGGCTTAATAGATGTTTTGCTGCTTCTTTCCTGCATTCTTTGCTGGTTTATTTCGCAAAGCTGCTGGTAAGCATTTATTGTTGGATCAAAGTCTGAAATATTGCCATTAAACAGGGGCCTAAGTTCTTCAATACTTTCTGAAAACACATCTAATTCCCTTTTACTTATTACATAAGGTTTTTTGTCAGGGTCATTTTTCCAATCAATATCATTATTTAGAAACTCTATTCTCTCTTCAATTTTGTCAGTAATTTCACCAGACATTTCTCTTAGAGTTTCTTTTAAACGACCAGGGAATTGCTGAGCCCTGATTTTAACATCATTGATAAGGCTTTCTAGAGAAATAGTAAGCTGACCTGAAAAGTTTTCCTTTTCAAATTCATTTAACACATAAGATGCTTTTTGAAAGGACTCTTTTTCTTCGAGAAGAGATTTGGCATTTCGTGAAGTTCCATCAAAATAGGGGATGGACTTGAACTTTGCTTCCCACTCATCACAAAACATCTTGTCTTGTTTTTTTGCTTCCTCAGCTTTTGCAGCAGCTTCTTTGTTTTGTTCTTCTGCTTTGAGATGTTCTTCTTCAAGCTTCATGATGTGAGTTTTGAATTCACTGATTTCTGGTAACTCACACATAGGGCCGGCAAATTTTGAATAGAAAACATCTAATTCTTTCTTTGCATAATTGAGTTCTTTTTTCACAATATGGTCGCGAATGCGGTTTAGTTGTGCCAGAACTTCAAAAGGTAGTTCATCATTTCCGCCTTTTCTGGTAGCAACACCCTTTCTTTCAAGGTCTTTGCGCATTTTCTCTATCTTTTGAAAAAGAGACTTGACCTGAAAATCGTCAGGATTTAGTTGCTTTGCTAAAGAACCAATTTCATCGGCTTTGTTAAGAAGCTCAACAGCTTCTTCATTTTTTCCGCTAAACATACAGTTCTGTGCTTTTCTTAAATAGCCATTTGCCTCCTGTATGTTTTTTTTGTAGTCTTCCATGTTTTTCCTGGTTTTTTGTAATTAGTTTGATTTTGTTTCATTAGTTTTTGGTTTTACAGACCTTGAAACCATATTGGCCTCACGCTTTACACTTGTAGAAGTGCTGCGGATAGAGTTTGACAAACCTAAAATTCTTCTGATTGTTGATAATAATTGTTGAATTGCTCTCATAATTTTTTATTTTTAAAAGGTTAATAATGAATTAATAGTAGATTGTTTATTTCTTAAATCGGGTTTTTTCCATAGCATTTATCATTGAAGTTGTTATTACACTATGGGTTTTTTCATATTCTGTTTTTAGTTTTTGAAAATTTTTATTACGTGGTTTTACTTTAAGTTCAGGCAGAAAAAAATCACCGGTTTTCCTGATCATATTTACAGCTTCTGGTAATTTTCCTGCTTTATGCAAAGTTTCTGAAGCTATAATTAGCTGCTTTGTAATATGCTTAATATGTGTGCTATATAATTTTGTCATTTTATGATTAAGTCAAAATAGAATTGTTTGAAGACAATCAAACAATAATTGCCGACAAAATTACGGGTACGTGAAACACGGGTCAATCAGGTATTGTCCTGAAATTGTAATGGGGGATTTCCCCCATTTAATAGGTGAATTTCCACTTTGGAGAAAACAACATCATGATATACACCAGGTTAGATAGGTTTTTTAATGCTGTTTAAAAAAACTAAACCTGATGATATTCTTATTTAAAAGAATATGGGAAAGAGAATATAACAGTCATTGTGATTCCAGGAGGTTGACGCACGTGAGATTTGTTTTTCAGTACCAAGTGACTGTGTATTTGCTTGATGAAAGTAATTATTAAAGATAGAAAAGTGATATAAAAGCTAAAGCTTAACTATGCCTTCCTTAATAGCATACTTTACCATTTCAACGATATTTTTTAATTCCAGTTTTTGTAGAATATTTGTTTTATGTGATTCAACTGTCCTTGGGGATATGGACAGCTTATCAGCAATTTCTTTAAAGCTTAAACCTTCAGAAAAAGCTTTAAGAACTTCCTTTTCTCTTTCTGTGAGTTCATTTTCTGAGTTTTTGTTGCCGCCAACAATTGAGATATAGCTATTGTAGATTATTTTACTAATAGATTCGCCGTAGTATGCTTCATCACGAGAAACACTATTTAGAGCTTTAATGAACTCTTCCCGGGAACTTTCCTTAGACAAAAACCCTTTTGCCCCGGCTTTAATCGCTGAGATTATATATTCTTCGCTGGTATTGGCACTTAGTATCAGAACTTTTATCAAAGGGTGTTTTTGAGTAAGCCTTGCTGTAATTTCCACCCCGTCCATGTCGGGCATGCCAATGTCAAGAATCACCAAGTCAGGGCTTAAGTTATTGATTACATTAAAAAGTTCTTTTCCTGATGCAACATCTGCAACTATTGAAAAGTCCTTATTCCCTATAAGCATAGCCTTAATCCCGTCTCTGATTATTTTATGGTCGTCAACAACAATAATTTTTTTTACTTGGCTCATATTAATAACCATTTTGGTTTACAGGCAAAGATATTTCAAATGTTGAACCTTCTCCTAAAGTGCTTCTAACAGAAATATTACCATTATTTTTATGAACAAACTCTTTTGCAAGAATTAGCCCAAGGCCACTTCCTTTTTCTTTACTATCTCCAATTTTTGAAGCATCGCTTCCAATATCAAACAGTTTTTGAGCATCTTCTTCGGAAATCCCTATTCCGTTGTCTGATACTTTAATTATCATGCTGCTGTTTTCCAAAGAACTTTCAACACTTACAACACCTTTTTCAGGTGTAAACTTAATAGCATTTGTAAGCAAATTTCTGAAAACTGTATGCATCATGTTTTTATCAGCATAAAACAAATGCGCTTCCGGAACATCTATCCTA
>PWND01000309.1 GCA_003557965.1 Bacteroidales bacterium
AGGCATTCCGTTGGCAGAAGGAGGCCCTTCATAAAACACCCATGGGTTAGCATTTTCTCTGATTTTGATGCTTTTTTCAAAAATCTTATTTTCTTCCCAAAACTTATTCTCTTCTTTTCCAAGTTGAGAAAGGTTAAGCTGTTTGTATTCTTTGTATTTTGCCTGCATATTATATAATGATTCTGGTTGCTGAATATTTCATTTTAAGAAATTCAGCAAAATCAACAAAAATTAAAGGCGCAAAATTATAAAAAAAAACTTAATAAACAGATAATTGCTTAATTCTGCAAATATCTTTCCAGCCAGTTGTGAAGTTCTTCATACCAGTATATGGAGTTTTGCGGGCTAAGAATCCAGTGATTTTCATCAGGATAATAAACCAGCCTTGCATCCAGTCCCATAGACTTATAGATTCCGTACACGAGAAAACCATGTGCTACGGGTACTCTGTAGTCAAGTTCTCCGTGAATAACCATCATAGGAGTTTTGAAATTGTGAGCAAACTGTGATGGGTTTTGCGAGTTTAATACATCATAATCTTCCCATGGTGTGCCGCCATATTGGTATCCTCTGTTGCCAGCATAATCGGAGGCAAATTGTAAGTGAAGGTCGTAAACACCGGCATGATTTACCAGTGCGGCATATCTGTCGGTATGCCCAGCTATCCAGCTTACCATATATCCGCCATAGCTTCCGCCGGTAGCAGCCATTCTGGATTCATCAATAAAACCTTTTTCAATCATAAAATCAGTACCTTTCATAATATCTTTAAAAGGCTTGTTGGCGTGTTCGCCATGAATTGAAATTGCAAAATCCTGTCCAAAGCTGGTAGAGCCATGAAAGTTGGGCATAGCAACTACATATCCCGGAGCTGCAAAGAGATGTGCGTTCCAGCGATAATGCCATTGGTTTCCGAATATGCCATGAGGCCCTCCATGAATCATTAATACCAGGGGATATTTTTTATCGGGGTCAAAGTCTGGAGGATATACAATATACATCTGAACATCCGCACCATCAGCACCTTTGTAAACAACGCTTTCTGCATTGCCAAAATTTAACCTCGATACTCTGCTGTCGTTAAAGTGAGTAATTTGTTTTAGGTTTCTCCCCCTGGTGTCCATTTTGAATAATTCAGTGGGCATATCAAGGTTGTGGTGTATAAAAACCAAATCTCTTCCTCTGCGGCCTGCTAAGTTTACCTGTCCGTTTGTTCCTTCTCCGTGCAGCTTAGTGTGTTTTCCTCCATTTGCCGGAATGCTGAAAATAGCTACCTGGGCATTGTGCTGTGCATTAAAGAAGATAGTATTGCCATCATTTGACCAAACCCAGTTTGAGCAGGATAAGTCTATATCTGATGTAATATTTTTAAAAGACTTGTTTTTTCGGTTGTATTTAACAAGCTCTACCCTGTCAGCATAAAAGTGATAAATTGACTGCTTTCCGTATAAAATATATTCTCCATCGGGGCTATAAACCGGCCCTGAGTCGCTAGCAGGATTTTCTTCAGTAATGTTTTCCATTACGCCGGAGCCATCGGTTTTAAGTAAGAACAAATCGTATTCTAACCTGTCGTAAGGAGGCTCAGTGTTGTTCATGCTAACAGCTATTTCTTTACCATCAGGTGAAATATCATAAGAAACGCCTCCCATCATACCAAAATAGTTTACGGTTTCGGGCATTAAATCAGTAACGGATTTATTACTTAGCTCTACTTTAAAAAGTCTTGGATAATAACCATCAGTGAGCCATCTGTCCCAAAATCTAAACATTGTATTTTCGGTAACTTTTGCAGTGACTTTGCTATTACGTTGTTCTTCGATTAATTTTTCGAGTTTTTCAAAGTCGCCATTATACTCAGGGAGGATGTTTGCGCCAAAAGCAATTTTTTGGTTGCAAGGAAACCATTTAATCGAAAAAACACCAACAGGCAGGTTTGTAATCTTTTCAGCTTCTCCACCTTTCATGCTCATAACATAAATCTGCCCAGGCCCTTCATGCCTGCGAGAAACAAAGGCAATCTTTTCGCCGTCGGGGCTCCATATTGGCGAGCTTTCAGTGCCGGAAAAAGTTATCTGGCGCTTTTCTCCATTATCAAGATTTAGCAAGAAAATATCTGTTGATGATGTGTTTTCTTCAATATCGTATTGTGTAACAGTAAAAACAGCTTTGGTTCCGTCAGGAGAGATATCAGGAGAACCAACTCTTTCCATTTGCCACATTTTTTCGGCCGTAAATACTTCTGTCCCTTGCTGTGAAAACGCAGAGAAGGTGAATAAAACAAAACAAAGTGTTGTTGTAATGATGTGTTTAAGTTTTGGCATGACTTATTATTTTTAAAAGGTTTATAAATTCAAATTAACATAACAAAATAAAGTCAAGTTGGGAATTTTTCCAAGAAACAACTGTTTTTTTGTGGTTTTTTATAAATTCCTGTCTTTTTTGTAATGTTGTCCTGTAAATTCCTGGTTTTTTTCAATGCTGCTTTTGCGATAACTCAATAAATGTATTATTCAATAAGTTTCCGGCATTATATAATGCATTAAAACATAACTTATTTATGACAACATAATGGATTTTACTTGTTTTTTTACATAAAAAATAAGGTAAGCAGACAATGCAAAAACAAACAAAAGAGTTGGCAATAGGATGAGGAAAACGGAATCCGGCGATACTTCATATCCAAAAGAAACTATTATGTTGTGATATGAATTTCTGAAAACGCTTAGGGGAATTATTGCAACAACAAATGTAGAAAGCAGTAATGTAATAATAAGGATTATATAGGGTTTGGAAATTTCCCTGTTTAAGTAGCCTAACATTCCAAGCTTTGCAATATTATCGTGGTTTCTTTCCAGTAAAAGCAACAAAGACACAATCATCAACCAGAAAGCTAATGCAATTATTATTATGCCTATAGTAAGAACAATTGCAGAGATTATTCTAAGGAACATTAGTGCTTTAGCGTTACTTAATATGTTAGAATCAACCCTGTATTGATTATCTTGAAAAAACTTCAGCATTTCTTCATTTGAAGGGTCGTTTGTAATAACTATTAATCTTCCGGGATTTGGTGATTCTTCGCTGCCAAAGTTTTTATTTGCCCATGTAAGAAAAGGTTTAGGAACCAGGAATGTGTTTATTCTGTCAGAAAAGCCAACAATTCTTGAGGTAAAGTTTTCTCTGTTGTTGTTGCCTCTAACGGTAACATTAAGATTTAAAACACCAATGCCATCTTCTGACAATTGAGGCAGATTTTGGCTTTGGGCAAAGCCAAAGTTATACAGGTTTAAATATGTTCTTGGTAAAATTATAGGTATAAAAGTCATACCTTCTTCCCAGTGCCAGTCATCATAAGCTACATCAATATATTCATCCGGAATAGCTTCAAAAAACAGGTCAGAGTAGAAGCCCGGCATTGCACTTTGCCTGTCGGTATGCACACTAACGGAAAAAGTACTTGCAATAAAGGGTGCAACATCAATCACATAATCTTTGCTTTTAATTTCTTCAATTTCTTCAGTAGAAAAAACGTTTTTATTTCCTCTTTCGCCTCTAATCTGGTGGTATGAGTCAGACAAGTGTATGCTTTTGTTAATTACCACATATTCATCTTTCCAGAACCCTTCTCTGTCAGTAAAAATATCTTTAACATCAACATAAAACAAAACTGCGCCCATAAGTAGCGTAATTCCACAAAGCACACCAATAAAAGCCGCACTAAGCTGTGGGATTTTAATATTTGACTTTAAGACTTTCCAAATCATTTACACACTGATTTTTTTTGTAAAGCTGTTATTTACGTCATCACTTAAAGAGGTAATAACAATTCCGGCGTTTTGCCTGTTAGCATGCTTGCAAATAGTATTCCAAATTTTTTCTTTGTTTTTAACATCAAGGTGGCTAAAAGGTTCATCCAGCAGCAGAAATTCATATTTTTGGCAAAGCGCCCTAATTACAGCAATTCTTTGGTTTTGTCCAAAAGAGAGTTGTTTGCACTTTTTGTCTTTTTGGTCAATAACATCAAAAACTGTCAATAACTCAATTATTTCGTCATCTGAAAAGAAGTTGCTTATTTTGTTGTTAAGTTGAATATTTTCCCATGCGGTAAGCTGCTCAAACAGCATTAAGCCCTGGGGAACAATGCTAAACTTATCTTTTCTCAGCATTGATAATTCATTAATGCTAAACTCTTTAATATCCCTGTTGTTAATATAGAGTTTGCCTGAGTAGTCTTTTCTTGTACCTAACATTATGTTTATAAAGGTTGTTTTGCCTTTACCGGACTCAGCCATTACAAGAATTTTATCATTTTTATTAAAAGAAAATTCCCTTCCCCATATCTGAGAATTCATTATTAAGCTATCAGGAATGGGAAAGGGAATAATCCCGGAAAAACATATTTCCATAAACAACCGATTTGTAATTAAATATTCTTATTAATGTTTTTTAAAACATAAACATTAACTCGTTAATGTTATCAATAATTTTATCTAACTCAAGGTTTGCAATACTTTCATTAAACCTGAATTTTTGAGTTAAAATAAGTTCATCATTAGCTATTTCTACATGAAAATGCCCGTAATTATCTTCATAATCAACGCCTGTTACATCTTTTATGCCATTAAGCAAGTTTTTTGTTTCGTAGTCTTGCTCAATTATAGCTGATGAAGCCCAGAAGTTCAAGTCAACACAATTCTTTAAGAAATCAGCAAAGTCTTTGTTTTTGGTTATTGATCCGTTTTCTTTGTTAAGAATTGATTTTGCCAACTTGAGAGTTTCTTGTCCTGCTTCATTATAAACGATTAACAAAACATCATTGTTGTATGCAATAATCGATTCCCTGTCAGGTTCAAAATATTTTATGTCACCATCTTCTATAAAGAAATCCTTAGGATTAACACCAAACATTTCTAATCCTACAGTTTTAAGGTTTTCTTCAAAAGTTCTTTTGTCAAGGGCAATCAAAACACCGCCTGCAACTTTGTTTTGTACACTATACGCAAAACCGTATATGTTTCTTCTTAACAAGAGCCCTGAATTATTAGGGTCTTTCAGCATTTTTTCCATCACCTTTGAGGCTTCTTTTGACTCATCTTCTACTTCTGCTTTCATTTGTTTAAACTCAGGTGTTTCTGTAAGTTTTCTTGCATGTACCCACAACATATTTAGGTCTAATACTGCAACAGCAAAAGCATCCTCAGGGATGTAGTCAACTGTTTTGTCGGGTGTACACGACGACAAAGTAATAATACCGGCAAGGGTAAAGATTCCAAGTAGTTTAGTAATTGCTTTTTTCATTTTTTTTGTTTTAGTTTTCCCTACTATCTATAGGCGCATCGGGACTCGCCTCCGAAAAAATCCTGTCTGTCTGTTTCGGTTATTTTAATTTATTATTATAAAATCAACGTAATAAAACAAATGCCATTCATGGCGTTGTCTTGTGTTAAATTATCTTTTCTACTTTGAGTTGTATATATGTTATCATTTGACAAAGCAGTATAAAGATAATTATTGGAATTAGCACTGGTATTATTTGTGTCCAGTTTCCACCTTTCAAAAATAAGAAATAAAAACTTTCAAGACACCAATATAATGGAGAAAAGTTGCTTATTATCTTCATTATGTCAGGCATAACAAAAACCGGCACCAGGATACCACCTAATGCAGCAAATATAATTATTGACACAGCCCCTATGCCATTAGCTTGTTCCTGCGTTTTTGAAAGTGCTCCAATCATCAGAGCATAACTAACAGCAGCTAATGCAATTATTAACACTACAATAAATAAAACAAAGAAATTGCCTGGCAATATTAGTTGTGGCAGGTTCATAACCGGAAACAAGAAAACTCCAACAGAAAACACAGCAACAACTTGCAAGACAGCTACAGATACATATACAATCATTTTACTTCCAAATATCAGCGAAAAGTTTACCGGCATAGTTTTAAGCCTGATAAAGCTGCCATTCATTCTTTCTTTAACAATATTGCTTCCCAGGGATACAACTATAAAAAACATTGCAAAAATTGTCCATGCAGGAATATTATGTTGTGTGGTATTTGGCTTGATGTTAACTTTCGAGGCCGGCTGCTGGTTTATACTTACCGTATTTGCCATCATAGCATCTCTGAAAGTGTCAGGTTTTTTTTCTATTCCCACCAGTTGGTAAATTACATCTATCATTAAAGAATTTTCTACCACATCCAGGTGTGATCGAATAATGCTGACTATGGTATAACTGTAAGCGTCCTGAAGTACCGGGTCGTGATAGAACTGCAGCTCGGGCATTTCCGGCTCTTTTTCAACAGCATTGTTTTCGAAAAGCCCCATATCAGCGAGCATAACCCTGGCAACCAGGGCAGCTTTTTTATTTAGTTGTTCAGAAAAATTTTCAGGAATATATAAAGCCGTAAGCTTGCCCTTACGTATTAATGTGTTTTTTACTTCATCTGCCGGTGTTTCGTTTTTTTGCTCTATGTCAAACATTCGGGATTTTTCCAGTAATGTAATCAATTGAGCAGATTGTTCAGACGAGTCATGATTGATAATCAGCAGCGACATCTGGTTTTCATTAATCTGGCGAAATGCGCTGTCTTGTACAATAGTAATTATTACAACTAACAACAGCGGCATGGCAAACATAAATAACAGCCCTACCATGTCGCTTTTTAGCAATAGCAGTTCCTTTTTTACTGAAGATAAAAGCCTGTTCATAATTAAATTAATCAAAATAACCTTCTCCTGTAAGGCTTATAAACAATGACTGCAAGTCGGTGATGTCATGTTTTTTCATTAAATTATTCAAATTATCACATTCTATAATGCTTCCGTTATTGATAAAAGCTATCCTGTCACAAAACTCTTCAGCTTCAGCCATGTGGTGGGATGTGTAGATAATAGTTGTTCCCTCGTTATTTAACTTTTTCAAATATTCTATCATTGCATGCTTGCTTTGCACATCAGCTCCAACTGTTGGTTCATCAAGAAAAAGCACAGAAGGTTTGTGAATAATTCCTATGGCAAGGTTAATCCTTCTTTTAAGCCCCCCGGAAAATATTTTTGTTTTTTTGTCCGACACTTTTGATATTCCCAGAATTGTAAAGATTTCTTCGGCACGTTCTTCAATGGTTTTTTTATTTAAGTTGTGAATTGCACCAAAATAATGAAGGTTTTGCATAGGAGTAAGCTCATCGTAAAAGGCAAAATCTTGTGGCACGTACCCAATTCCGGATTTTATTTCATGGTTTGATAAGGGTTTGCCATTTTTGTAATAAGAAAAGTTTCCTTTTGTTGCAGGCAAAATCCCACATAAAACAGATATTAAAGTTGTTTTCCCGGCACCATTTGGGCCTAATACTCCAAATTTTTCTCCCCTGGTTACAGAAAAACTAACACCTTTAAGGCTTTCTTCTTTAGAGTTTTTATACTTTTTAGATAGGTTGTTTATGCTTATACAAACGTCATCACTCATTTAAACTGTGCCTTATGTAATTTTTTATATTGACCTGAAAAACGCAAAAATAGTAAATATTATTACATTCATGCCTTATTTATCCGACAACATGCAGGGGAGGGCTTGGTAGAGACGTGTCGTAGAGGTATGTCTCTACATGGATTGCTGTATTTTTCTCTGAGGGAGACGTGCCAGGCAGGCTCGTCTCTACTTTGGTTGCATTTCGGATGTGGGATTTCGGACATAGGATTTTTAGAGCTAAGCGGTGGCCTTCGGAGTTTTACCGGTAACGAGCATTAGCGAAACGAAGCTGTTTGAAAAATTTGAGACTCGATTTCTCATACTTTCTTTTGATTGCACAAAAGAAACCCTCATCTGCCAAAAGTAAATAAAAGTGTAACAAAAAGCATGAGGGTTCCATGGAGTTATATGCACCAGGGATTAATTGCATAAATAAGTAAATAGATTGCAAAAAAGATTAATAAATCTTATCCATGTAATGAACGTATGCAAAGAAAATGCCACCGCTGACGGAAAATTGTCGGGCATTACTACGTCAGTTTGCTATTGCCCGCGTTCCAAGCCGGCAAGAATCTAAATTTGCAAATTCTAATAAAGCAGTTTACTGTCTTGCCTCGTGGAACGCTTAGCTCAGGCCAGAAAAGGCTAACGCCTTTTCAATCACACAGCAAACCTCCTTGAATGCCACGAAATTTCCCGAAAGCGGAAGAAAGGTACTTATTAAACCACCAATGCTGGAATAGACGTTGCGGGGAGGATTCGTTTTGCCTTGATTTTTTTGTTTCTTTTTTTATTTAAGAAAAAAAGAAAGAAGAAGCAATTTTGTGGCAATGACAAAAAGTTAATATAAAAAAGCTTTCAGCTTTCACCTTTGAGCTTTGAGCTTTTTTCAGCCTCAGCCTTAACCTCAGCAATGCAACAATGTAAAAACGCAACAACACATCAAAATAATACGTATATTTGTATATTCCATTTCAAATAATACGCCATATTATGAAATCACGTTTTTTAAATAACATAATAAAGAAGAAATCTACAAGCAAATTTGGCAGGATAATCGTAATTACAGGAGCACGGCAGACGGGAAAAACGACTCTTGCAAGAAAATGCTTCCCTGGTTTTACATATATATCCATTGAGGATCCGATAACAAGGGGTGAATATTCAAGATTAACATCCGGACAATGGAATATGTTGTATCCCAATGCAATACTTGATGAGGTCCAAAAGCAACCGGATTTAATAGATAGCATCAAATCGGTATATGACCAATATGACAAACCAAAATATATTTTGTTGGGCTCAAGCCAGATATTGTTACTTCGCAAAGTAAAAGAAAGCCTTGCAGGCAGGTGTAGTATTTATGATGTTTACCCTTTAACACTACCTGAAATGCTTACTGAAAGATGGGAAGACAGCATAAACAAATCATTTTTTCAAAAATTTTTAGAAACCGGCCATTTTAATGAAAGTGAATTATTGCCATCAATTAATCTACATCCTGACTATCCTAAAATAAAACATGTTTTTGACCATTACATGCAATATGGAGGTTATCCGGCTATTTTTGATAATTCTTTAACTGATGAAGAAAAAAGAGATTGGTTAAATAATTATATTAGAACTTATCTTGAACGGGATGTACGGGATTTAGCCGATTTTAAAAACCTTGAGCCTTTTATAAGGGTGCAACAGACCAGTTCTTTATTAACGGGCAACCTAGTTAATTATTCGCAATTAGCCAGAGAGGCAGGTATAAGCTCAAATACTGCAAACAGGTTTCTTAGTTATTTGGAGATTAGTTATCAGGCGATTTTGCTAAAACCTTGGTACAGAAACCGGCTTAAAAGGCTAAACAAAAGCCCTAAACTACATTATCTGGATCCGGGAATACAAAAGATTATTATAAAAAAGCAAGGCATGATTAGCGGTAATGAGTATGAAAGTGCTATAGTATCTGAAATGTTTAAGCAAATCCATTACCTGCAGTTTAAAGCCAACTTGTATCACTTGAGAACGGTAGAAGGCAGGGAAATTGATTTTTTGATAGAGCTGGAAGATGCTTATATTGCTATTGAAATCAAAATGACTAATAATATAAGAACCCAGGATGCACGCCATCTGAAAAACCTTGAAGAGATTCTTGATAAGCCTGTTTTGCAATCCTTTGTTTTAAGTAATGATATCCACATCAAAAAATTGGCAGATAAAATATGGGCAATTCCGGCAGCAATGTTTTTAACGTGAGGCCTCTCGAAGCTGTTTTGGAATTGGTTAATTAGTTGATTGGGAAAATAGTTAACTGGTTAATTGGGAAATTAGCTAAAGAGCTGTAGGTTAAAAGATTAAAAGACAGAAGAAAAACAATTGGCCTTCGGAGTTTTGCCGGAAGAAATGTTTTTATTAAACCACCAATGCCTGAACAAACTTTGCGGGCAGGCACGGCAAAACGCGAATGCGGAGA